>JAAFHY010000049.1 GCA_013298505.1 Cytophagales bacterium | reverse complement strand
CCATGCTATCGCGGTATTGAGTAAAATTGATTTCGCGCCAGATGATGTGGTAGTGATTAATTTAAGCGGCAGGGGTGTCAAGGATTTAGAAACATACATTAGGTGGGGAAAATATTGATCTATGGAGAATCGAATCAAAAAACTATTTAATTCAAAAAAAGAAAACCTACTTTCGGTATACTACACGGCAGGTTTTCCAAAGTTAGAAAACACAGGTGTGATCGCTGTTGCATTGGAGAAGGCTGGCGCAGACATCATCGAAATTGGAATTCCGTTTTCAGACCCAATTGCAGATGGTCCCACCATTCAAGAGAGCAATAAAATTGCATTGGACAATGGAATGAATTTGCATTTGTTGCTGGCACAAGTAAGAGATATCCGACAAAAAATATCGTTACCCATCATCTTGATGGGATATTTGAATCCAGTTTTGCAGTATGGATTTGAGAAATTCGTAAAAGAGGCAGCGGCAGCAGGCGTTGACGGGTTAATTCTTCCGGATTTGCCAGTAGACGAGTATCTCGAATCTTACAAAGAAATAGTAGATCAACACGGACTGACCAACACCTTTCTTATCTCTCCTACAACTTCTGAAGAACGAATCCAAAAAATAGATGCGGCTACCAATGGATTTATATATGCCGTATCTGCTTCAAGTACTACCGGATCACAGACTGTATTTTCAAGCGAGCAACAATTGTATTTCAAACGCTTGCAAGAAATGGACTTAAAGAATCCGCTTTTAGTTGGGTTTGGAATTTCAACAAATGCTAACTTTGCCATAGCGTGCAAATATGCTTCTGGCGCAATTATTGGAAGTGCCTTTATTCAACAAATAAAAGATTGTGATAATTTAGATGAAACAATAACATCGTTTATAGATTCAATTATAAAAAAGTAGTAGATGCGATTTTTTGTTTTAATAGTTGTTTTTTTTAGTCTTTTTGATCAGAGCGCTGCTCAACAGGCTGTGTTTTCTAGCTCGCCCATTACGGATACCATTCCTCCGAACTTATTGAAAGGTATTAACGAGCGATTACAGGCGCAAAAAAAGTTGATTTCGGCAAGTAAAATGTATAAGGCTTCGTTTGTTTCAGACTTGTATGAAAAGCACTCTGAAACCTTGATTAAATTTTATAACGATGATTATTTTATTACCGAAGGTCCTCTTTATAACTACTTGAATTCAATCCTTACTAGGCTTTTAGATGATAATCCGCAGTTGCCAAAGGAAGTGCGCATTTTTCCCTATCGTAGTGCTGCGCCCAACGCACTTACGTTTTGGGATGGCACCATTGGCTTTACCTTGGGCTTGTTGGCTAGAATGGAGAACGAAGATCAAATCGCATTTATTATTTGCCATGAAATGGCGCACTATTACAGACAGCACCACCTAAAGGGTATTCAAGAATATACGAGGACTAATTTCGATCCTAAACTTGAAAAAGATATTAAGTCAATTAAGGATGGTCAGTATGGAACGTATACCAAGTACAAAGATTTAATGAAGACCTTAGGTTTCAGTTTCTCTAAGCACAGCAGAGAAGATGAGTTCGATGCTGATTCCGTTGGCTTAACCTATTTGCTAAATTCTTCATACAGTCCAAGCGGGTCTTATCGTACCATGGAAATTTTAGACAGTGTAGAGGTGACAGAGTATCAAGCAAAAGTTGATTTTCAAAAATACTTTACGTTTGCCGACTATCCTTTTAAACAATCGTGGCTCAAGTACGAGAAATCATCTTTCGTTCATAAAAGCCCTGAAGATGAATTTGGAAATTCGGATACACTTAAATCGCACCCTGATTGCAAGAAAAGACTCCTGCAATTGAAGAAAATAACCAGTACTTATTTTTCTGCAAAAGAGCGTGTGGCGGTGCGCGAAATGGCTACGGTATCTTCGGTGGCCAAGCGATGCGGATTTGAGTTGGTAGATTCAGAACATCATTTCAAAAACTATGGAAAATCTCTTTACATAGCGTTTGATCTGATTGAGCAATATCCGCAAAGCAAGTATTTAACTGCCATGATCGGAATTAATTTATACCGAATTTATGTTAGTCAAAAAAATCATGTCATGAGCAAATCAGTTTCGTTTCCTAATGCACGCTACCCCGAATCGTACAATCGGTTTTTAACTTTTTTTTACGGCTTGCGGTTATCTGAACTGGGCATGTTATCTTATCAATATGTGTTAAACAAACCCAAAGAGTATTTTGAATACGAAGATTATCTCTATGCTTTTTGGCTGGTTAGCCACTACCCAAGTTCAACGATATCGCCCAACCTTATCAGAGACTCTTACATCGAAAAGTATCCTCAAGGCAAATACAAATTAAAACTCAACGAAAAATTATGACTCTCAAAAAATTAAGCATGGTCACCCTTTTATTGTTGGCCATCCAATGTTCTTATTCTCAAAACCTTACCCGCAATGATGTTTCTAAAGTTAAAGTAAGAAGCACGGGGATCATTGAGCAAAGTGGCGAAGTAAAAGGCTATTACTTTTTTTATAATCTTGAAAAAAAACAGAAGGGAATTAGTAATTATCTCTTAAGCGTAGTAGATGAAAATTTACAAGAAGTCAATTCGATTACGATTGCACGATCTAATACCTATGAATTGATAGAATCCTCCTACAACGGTTCGGCTTTTGTTTTTTTATTTTTTGATGCTCGCGCCAAAATAGTTGAATTGTTATCGTATGATAATTCGTTAAAACAGCTAGGATCTAAATTAGAGCCAATCAAAGGCCGATCTGGTTTTGAGGTGTACAGAGCAATTGGCTTAGGAGGGGCAGCGGAACAGCGCTTCCTAGTTCCTGTTGCGAATAAAGGTTTTATTAATTATTCTATGTCTGGTTCTGATAAAGAAAATTTTGTGATTAATTTTCTGAGTAACGATATGAAGGTAAATTGGAGTCAAAGCTCATCACAAAAGAAGATGCTTGAGTCGGCATCAGAGGGTTTTCAGTCCTCTAAGTATTATGGTTCGATTATTTTTAAAACAAAAAGTCAAAGTTCTAAAAGCTTTAGCTATGCGCTGCTCGTAAACGATATCAATTCTGGGGCGCAACAATATCAAGTTGATTTATCTACCGAGTTGTTCACCATCACACCAAATGATGTAAGCTATGATTCGATCACCAACCAAGTTACTGTTTTTGGAGAGTATTTTGAAAAAGGTGACAAACAATTGAAAAAGCAAAGTCAAGGCTTTTGTTATTTGTCGTATGACCAAGGTGGTAAGCTGATTTTTTCTAAGACAATTTCGTGGGCAGATATTAGCCAGCAAGCACCAGTAAATAGTTCGGGTAAATTTGATGGAGTAAATACCAATGTTCTTTTTCATGAATTTGTGCGCACGGCCGATGGAAAGATATTTGCCATAGGCGAGCAGTACAAGAAAGCAGTGAGCGGTGCGGGCGTAGCATTACAGATATTTAGTATTGCAGCCTCTGCTGCTGCGGGTGGTGGTTATATAGGTAGCTCAAATGCATCTTCAGTGCAAATGAATGTGTACAACATGGTGGCGTTTCAATTTACCCCCGATTTTACTTTGGAAAAGGTACACATCTTCGAGAAAAATAAAAACGAAATCTTGTTGCCTGCAGGCTCTACTTATATGTCTACTAAATTATTGTCATATTACGTGAAGGCAATTGGCGGCTTTGATTATTCGTATACTCAAAAATTACCAGATGATGCCTTCACTTTTGTGTACTTAGATGCTGATCGGAAAACGGCTAAGGGAATAATTGGGGCTGTTGTGTATACACCAGAAAAAGTATTTACGGTAGACAAAGTTACCATCAACAAAAAGTCTACTGATTTTACAATTATAAGGGGGAAGGCCGGGTATTTTCTCATTGTAGAATACTTTAAGAAAGAAAAGAAACTCGACTTCCGTTTAGAGAAATTTAATTATTAGATCATGATTATAAAACTTATTGATCAGATCGAAGACAATCAAAAACGAACAGTCATCGATAAAATCAATTCAATTGGCTATAAAGTAAGCGAAGTCAAAACACAAGTTAGTTCGTATTTGATCGCCATCGGAAAAAAGGAATTTGACATTCGTAAAATCGGCTTCTTGCCTGGTATTGCCGATATACATCGGGTGTCAGACGAGTACAAGCTAGTTTCACGAAAGTGGAAGGTAAACCCAACTAGAATTGACTTAGGAGATAATGTTTTTATTGGTGGTGGTTCGCTAGCAATTATGGCTGGCCCTTGCTCGATTGAAACGGAGAGCCAAATTGAACGTACCATTGATCATTTAAAACAGAATGGTGTGCGAATAATGCGTGGGGGCGTATTTAAGCCGCGCAGTTCACCATACGCTTTTCGTGGATTAGGAATAGATGGGTTAAAGATGTGGCACCAACAAGCTAGGGCTGCCGGAATAAAAATAATAAGCGAAGTAATGCAGGTAAGCCAGATTGCCGAAATGTATGATTTCGTAGATGTCTTTCAAGTGGGGGCTAGGAACACACAAAATTTTAATTTGCTCGATGAATTAGGGAAAGTAGATAAACCGGTAATGATTAAGCGAGGAATTTCAGGCACGATTGAAGAACTTCTTTCTTCCGCTGAATATATTTTTTCGGGTGGTAACGAGAAATTGATTTTGTGCGAGCGTGGCATCCGCACCTACGAGAAGGCAAGCCGAAATACAATGGACGTTAACGCCATTCCAATTTTAAAAGAAAAATCACATCTGCCTGTAGTGGCCGATCCATCGCATGGTATTGGAATTAGAGAATATGTTGAGCCTGTGGCATTGGCAGCTGTTATGGCTGGTGCCGATGGTATTATTTATGAAACCCATCAAAAACCAGAAGAGGCTTACAGCGATTCTCAACAAACTTTAGACTTTATTGAATCGACCCAATTAATTAATAAACTGAAAAGGTGTTTTGAGTTACGCGAATCATTTTAGAACAGGCACCTGATTTGTTTCTTTATCTTTCTCTATTTCATGCTGAATCCAGTTAAGGGCATCATCCATTTTAGTGAAAAAGAAAATCCTTCCTTGATAAAACTCAGTTAGTTGCTTTTTGTAAAGTTCAAAATCAGCTGGTTCATTTTCTGAAGAGATTACATACCCAAGTCGCTTTAATGGAGTGCGTTTCATTTCGTTAGCAAAAGCAAGCCGCGCCTTATTGTATTCTTCATTGTCATCGTCTGCCTTGGTGCCTTTTTTAATTTCTGCAATCCAGTTGGGGCATTGCTGCGCATTATTGAAATCAACACATCGCTGAAAGAATTCTTTAAACTCAGAAACGTGCAATGCTCGTTTCCAGATTACAAAAGTAGTGTTGATGAACGCATCGTAATACAATTTGCCCCATTCTTTATCCATAATGATTTGGTGGTTGGGGTTTACAGCAGTTGGTATTAAAACAGAAATAGTAGTACCAATGCCTGGCAAACTCTCCACTTCAATTTTACCTCCGAGCGATTCGGTCTGTAGTTTTACCAAAAAAAGACCCAGCCCTTTTCCATCTATGTGCGTATGAAAGCGCTTGTAGAGCCCAAACAGTTTGCTTTTGTATTTCTCTAGGTCAATTCCAATTCCATTGTCTTGAATGGAGATACTAACTCCTGCATGGGTGCGTGTCGATTTAACAATAACGATAGGCTTTCGCTCGTCCGATCGGTATTTGACCGCGTTGCTAATCAAATTGTAAAGAATGCTGTTTACCATTGGCTTTACCGAGTAAAGATCGTTTTGTGAGAGCATCAAACGGATATCTACATTACTTTCGGTAATGGTTGATTGCAATAACAGCTTAATGTGCTCTACTTCATGGGTAAGGCTAATTCGTTGCTTGATCTTTGAAATGGTATTCCGAATGTCAATAATATTGCTGAGGTCTTTTATGGTTGTGTCAAGTGTGTGCACCGATTTTTGTAAATGATCGTGAAGGGTGAGATTTTCTTTGGTTAGTGTAGATTTGTCGGTCAGGAGCATCAGCCCTAACAAGCTCGCTACAGGCCCACGCAAATTATGCGATACAGTGTACGAAAATTGTTGCAGGTCATTATTGTGCTGTATGAGTTCTTCATTGGTTTGTGCCAACTGATTATTCTTTTCAAGAAGCTCTTTATTTAGCCCTGCATTTTCTACTTCTAGCAATTTTTGCTGTTCTTTAACTAATGCGTTGGCTTTTACTAATTCATTTTGTTGATGCGACAGAGCCTTTATCAAATCTTGATTTTTATCTTCCGAATTCTCAAAACTCTTTTTTAAAAAGTAGGTACTCCCATTCAATATTACAAAGCAGGAAACGAAAACCACGTTGAGAAACAAATAATTGGGACCGGTAAAGCCAAGCTGAAAATAACCCACATTAAAAAAATTATGAATGGGATCGAATAGCATTAAAAAACTTAAATTGATAAGCACGGCAGCGATCCATCTTTTCTTTTCTTCTAAACTAAAAAGTATAAAGGGCAGCACAGACGAGCACAAGAGTGTGACTCGGAATATAACATATTGCAATTCTTCGAGTCGTATGTATTCAAATTTATCAAATACAGAAGTGAATAGCGAGGCAAAGCTGATGGCGATGGCCAGCAGCATTCGGCTGGTGTTATAATGGCCACCTTGATTAAGAGCCAATGGCAGAAGAAAGAAAAGTGAAAAGAGCAGCGAGAGTTTTACCGAGAGTAATGGCCCAAAGAATGCGAGCCCACCCACAAACATACTCAATGATAGCGAGCAGACAAGTATACTTATCTTATTGGTAATGATGATGTATCGCGTGAGGTCGCTCTCCAACACATAGGGTACACCTAAATTAGATGCTTTATCTAGAAAGTTCATTGCCCTAAAATAGTATATACTTGGTAATAATTAACCATCTTTTTTTGATCTGCCTTTTCGGTTCATGTATCTTTGATACCACTTATTCTGGTTAATCGTTACAAATGCAGCACTCAACTTCTCCCATTCAAATTGATATACTTCTAAAGGCATATAGTTTAATGTGCACAGCTAGAAGCATGGCCGATTTGTACGATCGACAAAAGGAAATTTGTGCCAAGTACGTGCATAGCACTTCGCGCGGCCATGAGGCCATTCAACTGGCCACCGCTTTTCAACTAACACCTAGCGATTATTTAGCTCCATATTACCGCGATGAATCTATTCTGCTTGGATTGGGTATTGCCCCTTACGAACTGATGTTGCAGTTGCTAGCGAAAAAAGACGATCCATTTTCGGGGGGGCGCACTTATTACGGGCATCCATCTTTAAGGCGGGCAGGTTTTCCAGTCATTCCACATCAAAGTTCGGCCACGGGCATGCAGGCAATCCCGGCCACGGGCATGGCACACGGAATTTCTTACTTAGAATCGTGCGGATTATTGAAGGGGAATGAAAAATCCGTAGTACTCTGCTCCTTAGGCGATGGCTCAGTAACCGAAGGCGAAGTAGCTGAGGCGTTTCAGATGGCCGTATTAAAGCAACTTCCTATTATTTACTTAATACAAGATAATGACTGGGGTATTTCTGCCATGGGCAACGAAATGCGAGCCATGGATGCGTATGAGTACGCGGCAGGATTTAAAGGCTTAGAGCGTGTGCGTGTTGATGGCTCTGATTTTGAAGCAAGCTTTAGTGCATTACGTGAGGCTTTTACATGGGTAAGAAAAAACAGAAAACCCATGCTAATCCACGCCAAGTGCCCATTGATGGGGCATCATACTTCTGGAGTTAGAAAAGAATGGTACCGTGGCGAAAATTTAGCTATGCAAGAAAAAGAAGACCCGTTAAAGAAACTAAAAGATCGCTTGATTGCACTCGGTGAGAAAGAAAAATTGTTGCAACAACTCGAAGTAGAAGCGCAGGAAAATGTTTTGATCGACTATGAAAAAGCACTTGCTTCTGAAAATCCCGAACCGACTGATTACAATTCTCATGAGTTTGCCCCCGCAACAATTTTAAATGAACAAGGCAGCCGATTTGCAGGCATTGAAAAGATTACGATGGTAGATGCTGCACTTCATGCCGTAGACGAGATTTTGAAAATGCACCTCGAAGCAATTTTTTATGGTCAGGATGTTGGAGCAAGATTAGGTGGCGTATTTAGAGAGGCTGCCACGCTGGCACAAAAATATGGCGAGCATCGTGTATTCAATACACCCATTCAAGAGGCATATATTGTTGGATCTACAGCGGGCATGGCTGCCGTTGGTGTAAAGCCAATCGTAGAGATACAATTTGCCGATTACATTTGGCCAGCACTTAATCAGTTGGTGGAAGAGCTTTCTAAAAGTTGTTATCTATCAAAAGGTAAATTTCCCATTCAATCATTGATCAGAGTTCCGATTGGTGCATACGGTGGAGGCGGCCCCTACCATTCAGGAAGTATCGAGTCTACCTTGCTTACTATTCGGGGTATCAAAGTGGTGTATCCTTCCAACGCTGCTGATATGAAGGGATTAATGAAGGCCTCTTTTTATGACCCTAACCCGGTAGTAATGCTTGAACACAAAGGATTATACTGGAGCAAAGTGCCCGGCACGCTAGATGCTAAAACAATAGAGCCAGACGAACATTATGCAATACCCTTGGGCAAGGCGAATAGAATCCAACAGGCGGAACAGCAAAAATTAGTTGAGGGAAGTACTTCGGTAATTATTACCTATGGCATGGGGGTGTATTGGGCGAAAGAGGCTTCTAAAAGATTTGAAGGGCAAGTTGAGATTATTGATTTACGTACGCTTAATCCCATCGACTGGGATATGATTTCAGAATCGGTCAAACTACATGGCCGTGCGTTTGTATTAACCGAAGAGCCGTTGTTGAATTCGTTTGCCGAATCGCTGGCTGGCAGAATTAGTAAAGAATTGTTTAGTTATCTCGATGCTCCCGTGTGGACGCTCGGTGCCAGCAACCTGCCCGCCATTCCATTAAATGTAGAATTAGAAAAAATGATGTTGCCCAATTCAGAAAAAGTAGGCGTGGAGTTGAAGAAGTTGTTGGAGTATTGAGATTTTAAAATGGATACCCAATACCGATATTATAAATCACTGGCTCGCTGTTGATTCCGTACGGGCCTATGAAACTGGTGTTACCCAATACAAATCGCTTTCCTTCTGGCCGCGCAGGATCCCACGCTTTCATACCTACATCGAGCCGGAGTATCAAAAAGGAAAAATCGAATCGAAGCCCGAAGCCTGTGCCTATACCAATCTCTTTGTAAAAGCGATCTAAGCTAAATTGGGTGGGGCCAGTGGTTTCAGTTCGCAGTGCCCACACGTTGCCAGCATCAATAAATAGTGCATAGTTTACAAAGCCAAAAAGTTTTTGCCTCCACTCTACACTTCCTTCAATGAGTACATCTCCTGGCTTCTCGAAGCTATAATCGAAATAACCATTTTGACTTGGGTTTGCATTCAGTGGCGGTGTATCTGCGCCAACCCCTAATCGTCTTGGTCGCCATGCTCGCACGCTGTTACTGCCGCCTACAAAGAAATTTTTCTCGTACGGCAATACCCGATTTGTGCTGTAGGCATATCCAATGCCTGTGTTGATGCGGTAAGCGAGCGAACTGGTTTTAGTTATAATTCGGTTTTTGCGAAAATCAAAATTGAAACGAATGTATTGGTAGGGCTCTAGCCCTTGGTTAATAATGATTTGGGGTGTGAATAAATTTAATAGCGTACCTCCGCTTTCAAGTGTAGTGCGAATTAAAGTAGAGTTCTTTTGAGTTGTTCCGTAGTTGTTATTCCAAGTAACAGATAGTATCATGCTGCCCACAAACGAAGGGTTAAACGCGTTTATCAAGTTGTTACCTTTTGATTTAAAGTCTTCGAGCTGAGCTTTGAATGGTGCGCTTATGGTAGATTGAATTATATTTAAGCTAGTTGGAGTAAAAGAAACTTGAAGTTTTTGGTTGATCGTCCACGAGAAAGTAGCTGATAGGTTAGTTAGCTTTCGCTGATATTCAGGTCGATCGGTATAGGTATAACTCCCCGAAAGGCGCGTGCGAGGATTGTACTTAGCATATCGAAACGATGCCGCCCTACTAAATGGAAATAAGAATTGCGGAAAGGTAAGCGCAACGCCAACGGTTGCTTCAGTACTCTGATAAAAGTTGCCAGTCTCGGTTGCTGAGGCTACTCCTTCAAAACCAAAGCGTCCGTTCAATTCAAGCGTTTCTAGCCCGCCCAAAAAATTTCTTTTCTTAAAATTGGTACTGATGTAAGGCCCTGGAAACCCTTGTGTAACAGTAACACCTGCCTCGTTTGACCACGCGTATTTTTCGAGTGGGCTAGCAAATATATTGGCCACAAATTTTCCACCACTGGTATCGTAGTTGATGTTCACAAACTTAAACATATCGAGGTTGGCCATTTGGCGTTGTGTGCTAAACGTGCTAGAGCGACTGTACAGACTATCTTTTAAAATGAAAACGCGTTGTGCTAAAATCTTTTTGCTAAACTCAGGTTTGAAATAACTAAACGTAATCTTTTCGTATGGCACAGAGATACGCCTGGCATCGTTAATTGATTTTGTACCCACATCGGTAGTAAAATTGATTGAGTCTATTCTAAATTGTTTATGGTGATCTGCTTTGGCAGGATTTCGTAGTTCTAGTTTTACTATAACACTGTGGTTTTTACGTGTTACTGTGTCAACTTGAAAGTCGATGTACTGCCTGCTAAAATCGTAATATCCATTGTCCTTCAATAAAAAGTCAATTCGCTCTCTCTCTTTTGTTAACTTGTCTTGATCGAATTGACTGCCTTCGGTGATCAAAGCATCTTGCGGTCGTTGGATGATGAATTCAAAGACTTTTTTATCTGGAACATCATAGACAATCGTATCAATTAAGTATGGCGAGCCAGGAACAATCTTGTAGGTAACAAATACTTTTTTTCTCGATTCCCTGAAATTGGCATCCACCTTAGCCCTAAAATATCCTTTTACCAAAAGTGCATTGGTTAGTTTTTCTGCGGTGGCAATCATTTTTAATGAATCGAAAACAGAAATAGGAGTACCCCACTGCATAAAATTATTTCCATTCTCTAGCTTATTAGCTTGGTCATCTATTTTTTTCTTTTTTCTAAACAGCAGATTATCTTTTCGGGTGGCGCTTTTCGTATTGCTGATTTTTTTTTCAAACTTCTTTTCGATTTTCTCTTTTTTAGCAATAAACTTTTCTTTGTGATAATGCCGTTCACCAAAATGATACATCCATGCTTGGGTATTTAGTATGCCTAGAAATTTATTGTTGGGCTTTTGAGCGTATAAATCGCTCAACCCTTTCTTAGAAAAATCTTTTGGTGCGAGTATCGTTTGGCGGTGTAGTAACTTTTGATTTTCTTGGAGGTACTTTGTACCGTAACAGCCAGTTAGCAATAGGCTTATGCAAGCTGCCCATACGTAGCGTGTTGGTCTGTTTAAACAAAAAGTCTTTATGATCTCCAAAGCGAAAGCCAAATTCATTAAATCATTGCAATTAAAGAAATACCGCAAGGACGAGCAATGTTTTGTTGTAGAAGGTGCAAAAGGAGTAAGTGAACTGTTGCGATCAGATTATGAAGTTGTATGGCTGGCTGGCACCGATTCTTTTTTACGTAGCATCCAACAAGGTGCTGCAATAGCTGCAACTGATCTTGTTGAAGCGAGCGAGCAAGAGCTTGCAGCACTTGGAGCATTCACTACCAATAATGCGGCCTTAGCCATTGCCCGTATGCGCCCCAACGTTGAACCAAAATTGAACGATGAGTTTGTGCTTGTGCTTGACGATATACGCGACCCAGGCAATTTGGGTACCATCATCCGAACAGCCGATTGGTACGGAATCAACAAAATCATTGCTTCTGAAGAAACAGCCGATTTTTACAATCCAAAAGTAATTAGTGCCACGATGGGGTCTTTTTGCAGAGTAAATGTTTACTACACCGAACTGCATTCGTACTTAACTAGTAAAACAGACTGGCCTTTGTTTGGAGCTATTTTGGCAGGAGAGTCCATTTACAACGTCAACTTTGGACAGAAGGGATTTATTGTTGTGGGGAACGAATCGAACGGCATTTCTTCTAAGGTGCTTCAACTTATTGAAAAACCAATTACGATTCCACGAATAGGAGAGGCCGAATCGCTAAATGCATCAATTGCTACGGCTATTGTTTTGGATAATGTTTTTAGGTTAAAGAAATGAACCACTTTTAGTAGCGGCTTCTTCGGCCAGTTTTTTGGCTTGCTCTTTACCTAAATACTTATCGATTAAATAGTGGCCAAGATAGATGAGCGGTGTAAGCAAGATGGCCACGGCAAATTTATAGAGGTAGTTGGTTAGCCCGATGGCTAGAATTTGTTGGTTAGGAAAAATGCCCGCAAAGGCGAGGTAAAGCACCACAAAACTATCAATGAATTGCGAGACTAGGGTCGATCCTGTAGCGCGTACCCATAGCATTTTAGAGCCAGTAAGCTTTCGCAGTTTTTGAAACACAAAGACATCTACCAACTGACCAATTAAAAAAGCAGCCAGCGATGCAATGATAATTCGTTGCCCTTGCCCCAAAATTTTATTGAAAGCAAAATTCATATCGAAATAATTTCCGGCAGCATCTTGATTGTTGGCATCTAGCCACCATTGTGCTGGGGGTAACTTGATGGTAAAGAATATAACTAAAAACGAATAGGCTATAAAAAAAGCAGCCAAATAACTGATCCGTTTGATGCCTGGTTTCCCAAAATATTCGCTGATCAGATCTGAAGTTATGAAAACGATAGGCCAAATGACTGCACCAGCCGTCAGGTTAAAATCCATTTTAAAACCTAGGATGTCTAAGTTAGCTGGCTGCAAGCCGAGTGTGCCTTCGCCTGAAAATATTTTAACTCCAATCAATTCGGCAATGATGGCGTTGGTGAGGAACAGTGCGGTCAGTACAATGAAAAGTCTGTTTCTTTTT
This sequence comes from Cytophagales bacterium, assembly GCA_013298505.1. GTDB lineage: Bacteria > Bacteroidota > Bacteroidia > Cytophagales > Cyclobacteriaceae > ELB16-189. Next base: position 11,646 of record JAAFHY010000049.1, on the reverse strand, counting down.
TCTTCAATTGATAAATTCATTACGAGAAAAATTTGATTATAAGTTGAGTATTGGACATGCTATCAATACTCTTTTGGTTCTTGCTTAACATGACGTAATCGAATTATTCTTATAGCATCTTCTGCGATAAAGTAGGATATGCGGTAGTTATGTTTAGTAAAAGCACGGAATCGGACATCCTTATCTTTTCTGTATTTATCGGGTGCATGCATCTCAGGATTGCTTGCAAGTTTTCTCGAGGCGGCTATTATCTCTTCTTTTACTTTTTCAGCTTGTAAAAGAGAGTCATTTTTGATGTAATCGTATGCTTCTTTTAGTGAAGATTTAGCCAATTTATCCCAGACTATTTTTTTTATTACCATTGAGAGGATTCCTTCTCCAAGTCTTCTTGTGTGATGAACTCTCCAGCTTCAATTCGCGCATTGGCCTCATCCAATTCTTTGTTGTATTGCTCAATGCTGATGCGGCCTTCGTTTTTTAAACCATAATAAAGGACTGCCTTTATGGCTCGCAAGAGGGACGGATCTTCTACTAGTTGGAGTTCTTTGATTAGTAAAGAGCGTTCGATGTTAATGTCCATAAACTTATAGTTTATACAATCAAAGTTAATATTTTAAAAATTACTAGCATTTTAATAATTGTATTTATGATGCCAATTCAACAAGCTGCCCTTCAATAGCAAGTGAGGTATTTAGAAAAACAGCAGTCGCCTCGGCAAGCAGTGGTTCTAATTCACGGTAGCGTGCCGAGAAGTGGCCAATCAATAGTTTCTTCGCTCCGCAGCGTTTTGCCATCTGTGCGGCTTGCCTTGCTGTGCTGTGTTTCGTTTCTACTGCTTTAGCGATTTCTTCTTCCATAAAGGTGGCTTCGTGGTAGAGTAGGTCTACGGAGTTGATTTGCTCAATCATGCTTTCGTTCCACGCGGTATCAGAGCAATACGCGTAGGAGAGGGGCGGCTTAGGCGCAAGAGTAAAGTCTTCGTTTCGATAAAGAATTTTTCCTTGCTCATCCAACACATCGTTTCCAGTTTTGAGGTAGGCGATGTGCTGAAGTAGTATATTGGGTTTTAATTTTTCTTTGTCGATGCGTCTTGGTTTTGGCTTTTCTTTGAATAAAAAGCCCGCGCAGGGTAATTTATGGACAAGCGGAATGGTTTCGATGGTCAGTGTATTATTATCAACCAACACTTTTTGTTCGGTGGGGTCAAACGAATGGAAAATCAAATCATAACATAATACGGATTTAGAGTGCTTTAATTGTAATAGTATGATTTCATTCAACCCGGGTGGACTATACAAGTGCAATTCGGTTTTGCGCTTTTGCATGTGCATCGAAAACAGCAGTCCCGTAAGGCCTAGGTAATGGTCGCCATGCAAATGGCTGATGAAGATATGGCTGATTTTATGGATGGGTACTTCAAATCGGGTGAGTTGCATTTGTGCGCCCTCTCCACAATCAATAAGGAAATGCCGGTTTTGGATTGTTAAATATTGACACGATGGAAACCGCCCGTAAGCAGGAACTGCACCACTTGAACCGATAACTGTTAGACTGAAATTATTCAATTCGGTAATTCGATAATTTGTTGATGTCTCTATCTTGCCATTGCCGAATCACCGAATCATTAATCAGCTATTCATCATCCTTCATATCCTTTTCAATCTCGTGCATAAATACTGCATCAATGCCTTCTTCTACAGTAGGTAAAATTGTAAGCACGCTATCGAGTTGTGAAATTTTGATAAGTTTTGTGGTGTGATCTGAAAGGCATGATAGAACGAATATGCCCCCGTCTTCTTGCAAAATCCGATTGCCAACTAGTAATGCGCTAAGGCCCGATGAATCGGTGTATTTTACTTCGCTTAAATCTAAAATAATATTGCGGACACCTTCTGCGTGCAACGTTACCATTTCAGATTTTAACTGGGGGGCTGCGGTAGAGTCCAACTTTTCTTCGTGCAGGCGGATGAGCGTGTATTTTTCTTGCTTGTCGATGGTGTATTTCATTTTTTAAAGAATATAGAAGTTAGAATATAGAAATTAGGAGTTAGAAATTAGTATTGCTACTTCGATTAATTTATTTGCTTACTGCTTGCTTTAAATAAGGCTCTAATTTAGTGATTTAACGATACTTTGCTCAATTCGTTTTTCAATGTTCGAATAATCGACTGGGGCTAGCTTTTCGCCTGTCATTTGTTGATAGAGCTCTTGGTAACGGTTTGAAATAGACGCCACGATGGCTTCTGTCATTTCGGGAACTTGTTGGCCATCTTTTCCTTGGAAGCCATTTTCGATCAGCCATTGGCGTACAAATTCTTTAGATAGCTGCTTCTGCGTTTCTCCAGCTTTTTGGCGAGCCTCGTAGCCTTCGCTATAAAAATACCTCGAAGAATCGGGTGTGTGGACTTCGTCAATCAGATAAATTTTTCCTGCATGTTTGCCAAATTCATACTTGGTATCAACTAAAATCAATCCCCGCTTAGCAGCAAGTTCAGTTCCTTTTGCAAACAATTTCAAGGTATAATCTTCTAGTATTTTATAGTCTTGTTCTGAAACTATGCCTCGTACTAAAATGGCCTCTCTAGAAATATCTTCATCATGGCCAACCATTGCTTTGGTGGTAGGTGTAATGATGGGCACTGGCAGCCGATCGTTTTCGCGCAGTCCTTCGGGTAAGGTAACTCCACAGAGAGTTCGCTTTCCGGCTTTATATTCTCTTGCGGCATGGCCTGCCAAATAGCCTCTAATTACCATTTCAACAGCAAAAGGCTCGCACTTAAAGCCAACCGTTACATTTGGATCTGGCGATGAGAGTACCCAATTGGGCACAATGTCTTTGGTGGCAGCAAGATTTAACGCGGCAATCTGGTTTAAGATTCTTCCCTTATCGGGGATTCCTTTTGGCAACACCACATCAAAGGCTGAAATGCGATCGGTGGCTACCATCGCCATTCTACTTCCAAAGTAATATACATCCCTTACTTTGCCTTTGTAAAATCCTGTCTGTCCTTCAAAGTTGAAATGGGTTTCTTTTATCGCCTGCATCGTAGTAGATATTGTAGCTCGCAAATTAAAAAATACAAGTTACACTGCGCAGTGTCGGTTAAGTTTAACTCAAAAAAAGTAGAAGCTCCTAACAGGTGTTGGTAATTAAAATTAAAGCACCTACTTTGTTACACCTTTTAAACCTAAGCGATGACGCTGCGAACTAGTGCCTCGGCAATAATAAATGGCTTTGCGCCTTCTTTTTGGGTTGCCAATACATTAGAGCTTTTTGAACGCTTGGCCTACTATGGTGCGAAGGCAGTACTCACAGTTTACTTAGCCAATAAAGTTGGGCTGCATGAAGAAGCTGGCTTTCTGGCTGGGTTGTTCAACGCGGTTCTATATGCACTACCCGTGGTAGCAGGTGTATTCGTTGATAAGTACGGCTTTAAAAAAACGCTGATGGCGTGCTTTTTCATTTTTTGTGTAGGCTACTTTTTGATTGGCCTTGCTGGAATGGAGTATGGGCAATCCATCGTTGAAGTGGTGGGCAAGAAAACCTATGTAATTTCAGTATTGCTACTTACGGCAATTGGCGGTTCACTAATTAAACCTTGCATCGTAGGCACAGTAGCCAAAACATCAAGGCCGGGTTCGCAAGCGCTCGGCTTTTCTATTTATTATACGTTAGTAAATTTTGGGGGTGCGCTTGGTCCTATTATCGCCTATTATGTCCGTCAAGATTTAGGGATCGAATTCGTTTTGATTATGTCTTCGATTACTTCGTTGCTGTTGTTTTTTGGGGCGTGTTTTTTCTTTAGCGAACCCGAGGGTGATGTGGCAGAGAAGAAGACATTCTCTAAAGTTTTTAGCGATATGGTATTGGTTTTCGCCAATGTCAAATTCATGGCTTTTCTGCTAATCTTCTCGGGCTTTTGGATGATGTTTTGGCAAATCTATTACTGCCTTCCATTTTATGCCACCGATGTGTTGCACTACAATGCATTTGAATTTCTGGAAACTGTAGATGCGTGGACAATCATATTGATAACTATCCCCATCACGGCTTTGGCGGCTAAGGTAAAACCAATTACGGCAATGACTATAGGGCTAGGATTAGCAAGCGTTTCGTGGATCATTATTGGTGTCGGTGGCACTGTACTGGCAACGGTTATTGGCATCATGTTATTTGCACTAGGCGAAGCAACGCAAGCACCACGATTTTATGAATACGTAAGTTCGTTGGCACCCAAAGATCAAGTAGGCACTTTTATGGGGTTTGCATTTTTACCCATTGCCATCGGGTCTTTCACCGCAGGTATACTTTCCGATTGGCTGCGAAGCTCTTACCTCCAAACCAACCCGGCCATGATGTGGTACACCCTTTCGGGGATTGGAATTGTATCTACCGTATTATTGATTGTCTACAATTTCATTATTTCTAAAAGTAAATCAGCACTTGGCAAGTAAGCTGTTCAAACCACTAAATCTTAAACCCTAAATCTTAAATCTTAAATTAAAGATGGAAGCACCGAAAATTTTTAAGCCCTATATCGCACCCGAGCAAAACGTTGCAGAGTTTACTGTTAAGTCTGTCGTATTTGGTATTCTATTCGGCATTTTGTTTGGTTGCTCTACGGTTTACTTAGCCTTGAAGGCAGGGCTTACGGTAACGGCTTCAATCCCAATCGCGGTGATTGCCATTACGCTGGGGCGCAAATATTTGAAGACAACGATTTTAGAAAACAACATCATTCAAACTACCGGATCGGCAGGCGAGTCGATTGCAGCCGGTGTGGCTTTTACGCTTCCCGGTTTTTTGTTTTTGTCAACGGGCGAGGATGGCATAAGCGTAGGCGAAGGCTATTTCAATTATCTCACCATTCTTATCCTCGCTGCCTTTGGTGGTATGCTTGGCACGTTGATGATGATCCCGCTCAGGAGGTCGCTTATCGTGAAAGAACATGGTACATTGCCTTATCCCGAAGGCACCGCCTGTGCATCGGTACTGCAAGCTGGCGAGAAGGGCGGTGAGTTTGCCAAGACAGCTTTTGTAGGCATGGGCGTAGCATTTGTCTATGCTATGCTGCAAAAGGCATTTCACATTATTGCAGAAACCCCCTCGTACGTTACGAGCCAGGTAAATAAATTTTGGCCGTCAGCTGCTACGCGTGGAGAGATCACACCAGAATATTTGGGCGTGGGCTACATCATTGGTGCAAAAATTTCTGGCGTTTTATTGGCGGGTTCTGTACTTGCTTGGTGGGTTATGACGCCCTTGTTAGCGACTTTAGTACCCGCTGATACCATTGCGACTCAATTGATAAAGCTTGGGTATCTCGCGGATATGAACACAGCGGGTGGCCCAGGAAGTTGGGACCCAACCACACATAGTTTTGGCAGTTATGCAGATGCTATTTATCGCGCTTACATTCGGCAAATAGGAGCGGGTGCAGTGGCAGCGGGTGGGTTTATCACGCTGATGAAAACCATCCCCACCATTATTAGCTCTTTCCGCGAAAGCATTGGCTCGATGAACGAAAAAGGAGCAAAGGCTCCCTTAAGAACGGAGCGAGATTTATCCTTCAAGGTTGTAATTATTGGAAGCGTAATTCTGATAGCTGTGCTTACCATTATGCCCAATATACCTGGCGATGGGCTTTTTCAAAAACTGCTCATTGGCATACTCATTATTGTTTTTGGTTTCTTCTTCGTTACAGTTGCTAGTCGTATAGTGGGTTTGGTAGGTACGAGCAACAGCCCTGTTTCGGGAATGACGATTGCTACACTCATGGGCACATGCTTAATCTTTACGGCTGTTGGTTGGAGCGGCAAGTTCTATGAGCCACTTGCCTTGGTAGTGGGCGGAATGATTTGTATTGCTGCTTCAAATGCAGGAGGAACTTCGCAAGATTTAAAGACAGGATATATTGTTGGAGCAACACCTCGTTATCAACAACTGGCATTGTTCATTGGTGCGATCACTTCGGCTGTGGCCATTGGTTTGGTAGTAAAAGTATTAGATACGCCCACGCAAGCCATGATAGATCAGGGATTGAAACATGCCATCGGCAGCGATTCGTACCCTGCACCGCAAGCTACATTGATGGCCACGTTAGCAAAAGGCATTTTGTCTTTCAACCTCGATTGGCAATTTGTAATGGTGGGCGCATTTGTTGCTGTGATGATTGAGTTGTGCGGCATCAAAGCGTTGGCCTTTGCCATTGGTTTGTATTTGCCCCTTGCTACTACGCTTCCTATTTTTATTGGAGGTGCACTTAAAGGTTTTGTAGATTATCGTGCAGAGAAGAAAGGTGAGGTGATCTTAGAAGATGATCTCGGGAAAGGAAGCCTGTTTGCCACAGGGCTTATTGCAGGAGGCGCGATTACAGGAGTGGTTGTAGCCATCATGACGGTTTTCTTAGAAGACTTTATGAAAACAATAAACCTTGAGCATGGAATGATCAGCTCGCTAGGGCAATCGGGCTATTTTATTGCCGCAGTTTTATTTTTTGGTGCAATGGCAGCGTTGCTTTATAGAACAGCTGTGAAGAAGTAGTTGCAAACTCTTGATAGCAGTGGAACAGAAACAAATTAAAATTAGGAAGTTACAATTTGTAATTCTTGTTTTATCATTTTATTCATGTCTTGAAAAGAAAGATGATGCGCAAGCAATCATAATGCAAACTGTTGGTATAGCCTCGGGAACATATCAACTGTGGGTTGGAGAAGCGATGAAGCCACTTGATTGAACCATTGATGGATTAATAAACTTATTTTTTTGAATGTTCCTTTGTCTGCTCAGTACGACAGAGATGACTTCTGCTCGGATTTATAAAAGAAAAAGCTATTTGCTTTCAGAATTAAGATCAATCACTTTCTTTAGTGCATCAAGTGCAATTTTTTCCGCTTCTTCAATTTTACCATCTGCATTTACCACATCGTACATATCGGTGTAGACCTTGTATTTCTGCGCAAATTTTATTTGGTCGAAATGCTTAAACGTAGATTGGATTACGCTCATGGCCTGCTCGGCATTCAGTGTTTTGTAATAGACCACGGCCTCATCAAATTTCTTTTTCGGGTTGGCTTCTGCCGGAAACAACTTTGCCATCTTGGCTAAAATAACTTCCTCTTCTGAAGGATGTAAAAAGTTATCGGCCAACGCCATGTGAATGTACAAGAAAAGAACAAAGTCTTGAAAGTTAGTATGAACAACCATGGTATTTCAATATTGATTGGTGGCAAGGTAATTAAAAAAAAGTGTTGTGGTTTAGAATTCGTCCCAAAAAAAGAACCCTTTCGGATTAGGAAAGGGTTCTTTACTTATTAGGATTAATAGTTGGATTACATCATGCCACCCATGCCGCCCCCAGGAGGCATAGCAGGGGCTTCTTTTTCTTCTGGTATTTCTGAAACCACCGCCTCGGTAGTTAACAACAAACCAGCAATTGAAGCAGCATTTTCTAACGCCAAGCGAGATACCTTTGTAGGGTCAATAATACCCGCAGCGAAGAAATCTTCAAACTTGTTTTCGCCTGCGTTATATCCGTAATCTTTCTTGCCTTCTTTCACTTTGTTTACAATCACAGAACCTTCTTGTCCTGCATTTTCAGCAATCGTTCTTAACGGAGCTTCAAGAGCCAAACGAATGATGTTTACACCTGTAGCCTGATCTTCGTTGTCGGTAGCAACAGTTTTTAGGGCTTCTATAGCGCGAATGTAAGCCACACCACCTCCAGGGATAATTCCTTCTTGAACGGCAGCACGGGTAGCATGCAACGCATCGTCTACGCGGTCTTTCTTTTCTTTCATCTCAACTTCGGTAGCTGCACCAATGTATAGGATAGCCACACCACCTGATAGTTTCGCTAATCTTTCTTGTAACTTTTCTTTGTCGTAATCAGAAGTGGTGATGTCGATCTGCGCTTTGATTTGAGAAATCCTTCCTGTGATTTCTGATTTTTTACCAGCACCATTTACGATGGTAGTATTGTCTTTGTCAATATTGATTTTCTCTGCGCGACCTAGGTACTCTAGTTTGGCATCTTCTAACTTCATGCCGGTCTCTTCGCTGATTACTTTTCCGCCAGTCAAAATCGCAATGTCTTCTAGCATAGCTTTTCTGCGATCGCCAAAGCCAGGGGCTTTAACGGCTGCTACTCTTAGCGCACCACGGATTTTGTTCACTACCAAGGTAGCCAATGCTTCGCCTTCAACTTCTTCGGCAATAATCAACAAAGGTTTTCCTGTTTGTGCTGTTGCTTCCAAAATTGGAAGTAATTCTTTCATTGAAGAAACCTTTTTATCATAAATCAATATGTAAGGGCTGTCTAAGTCGGCTTCCATTTTCTCTGTATTGGTAACAAAGTAGGGAGAAAGATAACCACGGTCGAATTGCATGCCTTCTACCGTTTTTACTTCGGTCTCAGTACCTTTTGCCTCTTCAACAGTAATAACACCGTCTTTACCAACTTTCTCCATCGCTGTCGCGATCATCTTTCCGATTTCCGCATCGCTGTTTGAAGAGATAGTAGCTACTTGAGTGATTTCTTGTGAGCCTTTTATGTTTTTAGATTGTTTACGTAAGCTTTCAACAACAGCCTCAACAGCTTTGTCGATACCACGCTTTAGATCCATCGGATTTGCACCTGAAGCCACGTTTTTAATTCCATGTCCGTAGATTGCTTGAGCCAACACGGTTGCAGTAGTTGTTCCATCACCGGCAGCGTCTGCAGTTTTAGAGGCAACTTCTTTTACCAATTGGGCACCCATGTTTTCGATAGGGTCTTTCAATTCAATTTCTTTCGCTACTGAAACTCCGTCTTTAGTAACGGTAGGAGCTCCGAATTTTTTATCGAGAATTACATTTCTTCCTTTTGGGCCGAGTGTAACTTTAACAGCATTCGCTAATTTATCTACGCCTCTCTTAATTCTATCGCGGGCCGCGGTATCGAAGGTTATTTCTTTTGCCATAATAGGTTGTTTTTTTAGTTAATCGTTAGTAAAATGATGTTTTATAAAGTTCCGAAAATATCTGAATTACGCATGATTAAGTATTCAGTACCATCAATGGTAATTTCCGTTCCTGAGTATTTTCCGTATAATACTTTGTCTCCCACTTTTACAGTTACTGGTTTGTCCTTTAAGCCTTCACCAACAGCGATTACTTTACCTTGCTGTGGTTTTTCTTTAGCAGTATCAGGTATATATAATCCTGAAGCAGTTTTTACTTCTGCAGCCGAAGCTTCTACCAACACTCGGTCTTCGTTGGGTTTGAAATTGATTTTTGCCATATCTATTTTGGTTGTTTAGTTGTGAAAAATATTGACTTTTAGTCATCGATTTAGGTCTCTACAATTGTGCCAAGTATGGTTTTTGTCCTGTTTTGGCACTTTTGCGTGAAACCAACAGGTAAAGATGGTTAATTTTGTCAGCAGTGGGGGTATTCGATTGTTGAAATGGCAGACTCGCTGATTAACGAAATTTTCTTGTCATTAAGAATAACCTTATAGTATCCTTTAATCCTAAGATGTAGTTCTTCTTTAAAGTGTTTTCATTAGTGTCCGTTAAAAATATTGTAAACGTTCTTTGAAATATTGATACACAAGGGTTTAGGCTCTTAAAATGACGGTGACGACTTGAGCCATAGATTCGAGAAAAAATCGGATTTATGTATACAGGCAAATATGTGTTTTCACAGGTTAGTTTCTTTTTACCGGCAAGGATATTCGATCGTTGTGTTGCTCTATATAATGGAAACCGATACGTCAAACATTTTACCTGTCGGAACCAGTTGTTGTGTATGGTGTTTGGCCAACTTTGTGGACGAGATAGCTTACGAGATCTCATCGTTGGCATAAATCCACATGCCGATAAATTCTATCATTTAGGTTTTGAAAAAAATGTTACCCGCTCAAATCTATCCCTTGCAAACGAACAGCGTGATTATAAAATCTTCAAGGAGTTCGCTTATACACGGGTAATTGCTGAATATGCGGTGCGATTTCAAGACATCCTACCGGAGTTTCACTTGCCTACCGAAAGCCTTCAAATGCTCAAAATTCAGCTCTCTCAGAGAGAAAGAATAGTCGACATGAAGCGGCAAGCACCGCACCATTGAAGAAACATTTTGTTATGCACAGGGCTTTACTGTCGTCTCTCCTTTACGTCTCTTAAAATATTCAATGATTTCAGCCTTAGTCATCTTTGATAACTTCTCACTCATTTTATCTCGTTGCTGTCTCATGAATTGAACAGCATCAAATTGTTTTTCAATCGTCTTCATATTTTTCAAATTCTCTTGGTGAACGTATCTCTATTTGTCTATATCCATTCTTTATATTAATTGAGTTGTATCCACGTATTCGTTGTACATTGACAATGTGTTTGAAATTCCAACTTACTAGAAAGTCAGCGCGATTTATTGTCGCTAAGGCAATGTGTAAACAGTCAGAATAACTTGTCTGTCCAACTACTTTTTCCGTTGTCTGTCCCATGTTGTTAATCGTTCTTGTCACACGGCATGACCGCCAACGACCCGTGTTTATGACGGCTGCGGATTTCGAAGCCGCGTCCCGTGCCACGTGCCGAAACGAAATATAAAAACTAAACTTCAATTTAACACGTCACCCGCAGCTGGCATAAACACATTGTTAGCGTTTCGTGCCGGTTAGTCCAAGTCCAAAACTATTCTTAAATTCTCTCTAACCTTGTCAGCCGTGTCGCTGTCCACTTCGCCAACCTTTTTAAGAAGGCGTTTGTTGTCAATCGCTCTAACTTGGTCAATCATTATGTCACAATCTTCCTTGAGTCCGAATTTTGATTTTTTTAGATGAACTCTCAATATTTCAGCGTCTGGTTTTACGTTTGTCGTTATTGGGCAAACAATAGTCGATGGATGCTCTCTATTTATTAAGTCGGTCTGCACAACAATAACAGGTCTAACTTTTCCGGTCTCTGTTCCCATTCTTGGATTTAGGTCAGCAATCCAAATTTCAAATTGCTTAATCTTCATCGTTCAGTCTTTCAAATTCAGCTAAGACTTCTAATGAGTCCTTGGCAACGATTTTTGATTCCTTACTTAACTGTTTTGTCAGAAGTTTCCGTTTATGAAGTCGATTGTAGAATTCAATCGCCTCGTTTATGTATCTATTCCGGTTCTTTTTAACCTTAGTCACTATTTTCTCAGTCTCCTGGAAAATGTTGTCCTCTAATTTTAATGATAGATTTTTCATTGTATTACCTTTTTCCAAAGGTATATACTTTTTAGATATACTCCAAATTTTCTTGGTTGTCCCCCGGCATGGTCAGAACGATATGAGTGGGAGAGGGCGGTCAGCTGCTCACGTTTAGAACGCGTTCGAAGCAAATGTATTTTTATGATTTAGAAGCGGTGTCCCGCCTTGCCCACAACGTTTTGCTTGGAGGCGGGCGGGGATTAAAACCCGCGTCACTCTCCACGGCTACAAAACTAATTGAAAGCTACGAAAATAAGATTGCGCACCAAACCCCCGCCTGACGCCAAGCTTTTGTTATGGCCAGTTTGCAACTAAGAAAAAAGTCGACCGATTAAGAGTCGACTGTTGCAAATAAAAAAACTGTCCACGAAGTGAATATTGAATATGTGTCGTCCAGCGAAGGCGAAGTCGTCCGCGATGA
>JAAFHY010000048.1 GCA_013298505.1 Cytophagales bacterium | reverse complement strand
AAACAAGGCACCCAGCAAAACCCGGGGCACGAAGCCGAAGAACTGCGCATGGATGGCACTAAAAATGATGGCCGAAACCCAAATAGCCAGGTGAATATTTCTTGTGCCGCGAAATAATTCATGCTGTATGATACCTCGAAACAAAAACTCTTCGCTGATTCCGGCAATAACAGCAACCACTACAAAAGCAAGCAAAAATTCTTCTACCGATTGAAAATTGGTAAGCATTTTAGTGAGGTCGGCCAATTGATCTTCTTTAGCCCGTGCCCATTCTTCAAATGCTTTTAAAAAATCAGGGAATGATACGTTTTGATTCCATTCAATGATGGCCGAATCGGCAATGGCAAAAGCTATAACAATCAAGAACGAGAATAAGATAGAAGCAGGATTAAGCTTCAGCACCTGAAAAAAGCCAATTGTCTTTTTGGTCATGGCTTTCCAAATCAAGTAAGGCACGAGTACAAATCCGCAAAGTGAAGTAACACCTTGCACGATAAGTAGTGGAACACGAAGCTGATCGCTCGCAGGATTGGTCATGGCCTGAAATAAATCTCCATCGCCTGTATAAAACAAGGTGGCTATTCCAGTACCGATTGCAGTTCCCATCAGTAATCCTGCTAAGGCACCAATCGAAACAAGCAGCAGCACGAGCCAAACAGGTTTTTCTTGATTTATCTCCATGCCAGAATAAATAGTAATTTTGTGATTGGTTGTAATCAGCAAACCGCAAACAACGCTGTTTTTAAACGAATAATCAAACGTGGCGAAGATCGGAAACATAGAATTAGGCGAATTTCCCCTACTCCTCGCGCCCATGGAAGATGTGAGTGACCCTCCCTTCCGTGCCGTGTGCAAAGAGGGCGGTGCCGATTTGATGTACACCGAGTTTATTTCTTCCGAAGGTTTGATTCGCGATGCAGCCAAGAGCCGTCAGAAGCTTGACATTTTTGAATACGAAAGACCCATTGGCATCCAATTATTTGGTGGTGACATTGGTAACATGGTAGAATCGGCCAAGATTGCTACTGAAGTAAATCCCGATTTGATTGATATCAATTACGGTTGCCCGGTAAAAGCAGTGGCTTGTCGCGGAGCGGGCGCTGCGCTATTACAAGACATCCCCAAGATGGTGGCGATGACGGCCGACATTGTACAAGCAACTCACTTGCCCGTTACTGTCAAAACACGTTTGGGGTGGGACGACAACACAAAAAATATTGTAGAGGTAGCCGAGCGATTGCAAGACATTGGCATCAAAGCCTTGACCGTTCATGGTCGCACGCGCGTGCAGATGTACAAGGGCTCAGCTGATTGGACGCTGATTGGAAAAATAAAAGAAAACCCACGCATGCACATTCCTATTTTCGGGAATGGTGATATCGATTCTCCGGAAAAAGCCGTGGAGTATAAAAACCGATATGGAGTAGATGGCGTAATGATTGGTCGCGCGGCCATTGGCGCACCTTGGTTTTTCAACGAAGTGAAACACTTCATCAAAACGGGTGAGCATCTGCCACCACCAACCATCACCGACCGAATTGAAGTCACGCGCAAACATTTGGATTTTTCCATTCGCTGGAAAGGCGAAAAGCTGGGCATTTTTGAAATGCGCAGGCACTATACAAATTATTTTAAAGGCGTTCCCGATTTCAAGCCGTTTAGGATGAGGTTGGTGGAAAGCTTAAGTGTTGACGAGATATACGGGATATTGGAAAATGTAAAAGACCAGTATGAGGCCGAGTATGCTTAGGAGTTTTGTTCTAAGCGTTCTGTGTCTGAATGTTTTTTCACTTTTGGGTCAATCAAAAATCTACTATAACAATAAAGGGGAAATCACACTCGGAGAGCTAGCAACGCATTATAGAATAGGTGTAGTTGATGCGAAAAATAGAACCTTCATTGGATTAGTTCAGGAGTTCGATATGAAGGAAAAAAAGTTTTTAGAGATCACCTATAGCGAGAAGGGAATTAAGGAAAGCATTGATTATGATCGAGGTGGATTAAAGTTTAAAACAGACATTAACAACGGTAAAACAGATGTAATAGTACCCGATTCAATTTGGAATCAAATCATTGCCAAGGAGAAATTCCCTCAAGCCATTTACATAAGAAAACGCGACTTTCCTGAATTAAAGGACTTACTACAGATTGCATATGTTGCCGATACAGTAAAAGTAAATGGCGAAATATTTACTACTGTCGAAGAGATGCCAGTGTTTCCTGGCGGTATGAATATGCTTTCTGAATTTTTGGGCTACAACTTGGTGATGCCTAAACTAGCCAAAGAAAAAGGTTTAACTGGAAGAGTTTTCGTGACGTTTACTATTATGCAGGATGGAACTGTTGGCGATGTAAAAATTGTTAAAGGAATTGGTTTTGGGTGTGAAGAAGCTGCTTTGTTTGCAGTCTCTGTTTTGCCCGACTGGAAACCTGGTTATCAGCGAGGGAAACCAGTCAAAGTTAGAATGATAATACCTATTACATTCCAGTAAAGCGCAAGAATCCGTATTTGAAATCCCAGGGTTAATCCAGTTCTTTGCGCGTCAATTTCTTCCATGTCAGAAAACAAAAAAGGTACTGCGGTTTTTCTCTTGATTCTATTGGCATTGATTTGGGGCACGTCCTTCATCCTCATCAAGCAAGGTCTTAAAGTTTTTTCTCCTGCCGAGGTTGGCTCTCTGCGAGTGGCAGCTGCTTCTATTTTCCTGTTGCCGTTTGCTTTGGTGCGCTGGAAAGAACTGAAGAAAGGCGATCAACTTAAATTATTCCTCTCAGGCATGATGGGGATCTTCATTCCCGCATTTTTATTTGCGTTGGCACAAACTCGTTTACAAAGTTCAGTCACCGGAATCTTGAACACATTATCACCTGTTTGGGCTGTCGTGATGGGTGTACTCTTCTTTCATCAACGCTTTCGCGGATTTGCTATTTTTGGTTTGTTAGTTTCGTTGGGTGGTGCGATTATATTGGCACTCGCGCGCGCAGAAGGCGACCTTGGGGGCTTCAATGCATACGCGCTGTTGGTAGTGCTGGCTTGTGCATTGTACGGAGCCAATGTTAATTTTTTGAAGTTCAAAGTTCAGGGTCTTGGTTCTATGACAGTCACCAGCGTTTCACTTTTGCTTATTGGTCCTTTCGCTTTTATTTATCTCTTTGGCTTTACGGATTTTACTCAGAAGTTAGTTTCGCAGGAGGGTGCTTGGCAAGCGGCCGGATTCATTGTGATTTTGGCATCGATGAGTACAGCCATTGCCAATTTGATTTTCAACAAAATGCTCCAGATTTCATCACCGCTGTTTGCCGCATCGGTCACTTATCTGATCCCCGTTGTGTCGGTCATGTGGGGCGTAGTGGACGGAGAGAAACTCTACATCGGTCATTTTATCGGTATGGTGGCCATTTTGGGAGGTGTTTATCTGGCGAACCGAAAGTAGATTTTACACCGTACATCACCGACTATGTCGATGATATTTCTTTTCTTATTACATTCGTTTTCTAAAATTTAGACATCTATGAAAAAAGTATGCCTTGCCCTTATTGCCGTCTTAGTTTTGGGCTGCAATGCCCCGAAAGAAGTAACGACTAAACAATATTCGGTCAACCAGTTTATGGACATCGTTCAAATCAATGGTGGATCATTCTCTGCAGATGAATCAAAGATCGTATACAATAGCAAGGCGACAGGAATTTTCAATGCCTACGAAATCGATTTGAAAACAGGAGCCGAAAAACAGCTGACAACTTCCACCGACAATGCTGTTTTCAGTCAGTCTTATTTTCCAAACGATGACCGCTTGCTTTACACCAGCGACAAAGGCGGCAATGAAATTAATCACCTCTATGTGCGCAACCAAGATGGTTCCCTTGTTGATTTGATTCAAGATAGCACGGCCAAAGCCCAATTTGGTGGTTGGAGCTACAACAGAAAGCTAATGTACTACACGTCTAATAGTCGGGATAAGAAATTTTTTGATTTGTATAACGTGCAAATTGCAGGGGGTGAAACGAAGGTGTATCCAACTACATTGGTGTATAAGAATGAAAAAGGATTGAACCCGGATGTGATGTCGAACGATGACCGATACATCGCACTCAGCGAGACCATCACTACCAATAATTCTAATATGTATTTGCTCGATACCCAATCAGGAAAACTAAATCTGTTTACTAAACACGAGGGTGATGCACAATACAATGCTCAGTATTTCAGTTTGGACGGCAAGACACTTTTTTACCTCACAGATGAGGGCAGCGAATTCATGTACCTGGCCAGCTACGATATTGCCACTGGCGAAAAGAAAAAAGTAGAAGAAGCACCCTGGGACATCATGTATGCCTACTTATCGAGAAATGGAAAGTATCGGGTAGTGGCTATCAATAACGATGCTCGTACAGAAATCAAAATTTACAATGAGAAGGAGAGTGGCAAATTGGTTTCTGTTGAAGGCTTACCTGAGGGCGATATCACGGGTGTCAATATTTCAGATAGAGAGAAATTGATGTCCTTTTACGTAAGCAGTTCAAAATCGCCCAGCAATTTGTTTGTCTATAATTTCGACACTAAAGAGGTGAAGCAATTGACTAATACGATGACTAAAGAGATTGACCCGAACGATTTGGTCGCTGGCGAAGTGGTGCGGTTCAAATCGTTTGATGGGCTGGAGATTCCCTGCCTGCTCTATAAACCCAAAGGAATTAAAGAAGGCCAAAAGGTGCCTGCATTACTCTGGATCCATGGAGGCCCAGGCGGACAAACACGTTTAAATTATTCGGCTGCGCTTCAGCACTTAGTCAATCATGGATATGCGGTGCTGGCGGTCAACAATCGCGGAAGCTCGGGCTACGGAAAAACATTCTTTGCTGCTGATGATCGCAAACATGGCAACGAAGATTTGCGTGACTGTGTCGAATCAAAAAAACTATTGGCTTCGTTGCCCTATATCGATTCAGATAAAATTGGTATTTACGGAGGCAGCTACGGTGGCTATATGGTAATGGCTGCCCTCACGTTTGCTCCTGAGGAATTTAAAGTGGGTGTAAATCTTTTTGGAGTAACTAATTGGATCCGAACATTGCGCAGTATTCCGTCTTGGTGGGAAGCACAACGAAAGGCTTTATATACCGAATTAGGAGATCCTACCTCTGCTGATTCCGTTGCGCTCTATGCGAAGTCACCACTCTTTCACACCGATAAAATCACCAAGCCGTTTATTGTATTGCAGGGCAGTAATGATCCAAGAGTACTTCAGGTCGAGTCCGATGAGATTGTGGCGAACGCACGTAAAAATGGTGTGAAAGTAGAATATGTTATTTTCCCCGATGAAGGCCACGGGTTTGTGAAAAAGGGAAATAATATCAAAGCCTCAGAAGAAGTATTAAAGTTTTTGGATGCAAATCTCAAGGGAATAAACCCATAAAAAATTTAATGTAGGAATTAGCCCTAACCTTTAACTTTGCAGCTTTAAATCAAGGTTACGTGAGCAAACCAGTTAAAATTGGAACGGTGCAAATGAGCTGCACCAAAAACCCTTCTGAAAACTTACAGAAGGCAAAGGAGAAAATTCGTGAAGCTGCAGCCAAAGGCGCACAGATTGTTTGCCTACAGGAGTTGTTTACTTCTTTGTATTTCTGCGACACCGAAGATTACGAACACTTTAAATTGGCGGAAGCTATTCCCGGCCCGTCTACTGATTCCCTGTCATCATTGGCAAAAGAATTGGGAGTGGTAATCATTGCCTCCCTATTTGAAAAACGAACACAGGGAATTTATCATAACACTACTGCCGTGCTAGATGCAGATGGCGCATACTTAGGCAAGTATCGCAAGATGCATATCCCTGATGATCCCTCTTATTACGAGAAATTTTATTTCACTCCGGGCGACTTGGGCTACAAAGTTTTCAAAACAAAGTTCGCCACCATTGGAGTATTGATTTGTTGGGATCAATGGTATCCGGAAGCTTCTCGCATTACAGCCTTGATGGGTGCTGAAGTTTTGTTTTACCCCACCGCTATTGGATGGGCTACTTCGCAAGATGAAGCCACCAATACAGAGCAGTACGGTGCCTGGCAAACCATTCAACGGAGCCATGCTGTAGCCAATGGATTACATGTAGTGAGTGTGAACAGAGTAGGCTTTGAACAAAATGGCGCGATGAAGTTTTGGGGTGGCTCATTCATTGCTAATCCCCTGGGCACCATTCTTTACAAGGCATCACACGAGATGGAAGAAGTGAATGTAACGGAAATTGATTTGAACAAGACAGACAGTGTGCGTGTACACTGGCCCTTCATGCGCGACAGACGGATTGATTCCTATCAGCCAATTACGAAAAGATTTATTGACGAATAGTCCGAAAGTCTTTAGTCCGATAAGTCCGAAAGCTGAAAGAGATGGCATTTAAATTTGAGAAGTTATTGGTTTGGCAGAAAGCTGTTGATTTGTCGGAATTGGTAGACCAGGTAAGTAAGAAATTCCCTAAGGACGAGCTGTACATTTTAACTTCACAGGTGAAGAGAGCTGCGGATTCCATCGCACTGAATATCGCAGAAGGATCAACCGGCCAATCAAACGCGGAATTCAACCGATTCTTGGGAATAGCTTTAAGATCAAACATCGAGGTTGTTAGTTGTATCTACTTGGCCAAAAGGAGAAATATTATTTCAGAAGAGGATTTCAACAAAATATATTCAAACCGCGAAGAGATTCTTGTTATGATTAATGGACTTCGCAAGGCGCTAAAAAACTAATTATGTCTGAACAAAACTTTCCGACTTCCGGACTTCCGGACTTTCCTAAACATCTCGGCTTCCACTTCCCCGCAGAATTTGCTCCACACACCGCTACATGGTTAAGCTGGCCGCACAAAGAAGCCTCTTGGCCAGGAAAAATTGATACTATTTTTCCGGTGTATGCCCAATTTATCAAGTTGGTGGCGGAGGGTGAGAAAGTAAACATCAACGTAGCTGATGAAAAGTTGAAACAGTTTGCTATTTCACATCTAGAAAAAGCGGGCGCTGATTTGAAAAACATCCAGTTCTTTTTTCACCCCACCAACGATGCGTGGTGCCGCGACCATGGCCCGGCTTTTTTGATTAATCCAACGGAAAAAAAGAAAATGATCGTGGACTGGGGCTATAACGCCTGGGGCGGAAAGTATCCTCCTTTTAATTTAGATGATGTGATTCCTACGTTGATTGCAAAGAACTACAACATTCCAGTGGCTTATCCCGGTATTGTAATGGAAGGTGGCTCCGTAGAATTCAACGGCAAGGGAACGTTGCTAACCACCCGCGCTTGTTTACTCAATCCCAATCGCAATCCCCATCTCAATCAATCACAAATTGAAGAGTACTTGATAAATTATTACGGAGTAAATCACATTCTTTGGTTGGGCGATGGTATTATCGGAGACGATACCGATGGACATATCGATGATCTCACCCGTTTTGTAAATAGCGATACGGTTGTCACCATTGTAGAAGAAAGCAAGGGCGATGAAAATTACGAAATCCTGCAAGACAATCTAAAAGAACTGAAAACACTCCGCCTGGAAAACGGCAAGCCATTGAATATTGTTGAATTGCCGATGCCATCTCCAGTTGTGTATGAAGACCAAAGATTGCCAGCGTCTTACGCCAATTTTTATATTGCCAACAAGTATGTAGTGGTTCCGACTTTTAGAGATAAAAACGATGATAAAGCATTGAGCATTCTTCAATCCTGCTTTCCGGATAGAAAAGTGATAGGGTTAGATTCTACGGATATCATTTGGGGGCTGGGGTCTTTTCATTGCTTGAGTCAGCAGGAGCCTAGTACTTAACATTTTTTTTATAAAGCCTAAAAATACTGGCGCATGCATAGCTTATTCTATTAGGATCGACTCTAACTCTCTCTCTCTATCAATTAAATTCTCAATCCTAATTCAATGGGAGTTTTATGGCTTGAAAATAGAAACTCGCATTTCATGAAACACTCCCATTACTCATCCCACGCAAAAGCAACTCAAATTAATTGGTTGCCCAAAAATGAAACTAGATTCTTTTATTGATTATATAAATGAGGTGTTCGTAATAGAGTGCCTCTGTCGCAATTAAATTAAAGGGGTTATTCTCTCTCCACTCAATCGAGCCAACAACTCCCCTGCCTACGCAAGACTCACCGCCCGATCCCTTTGCTTGAACGAAAAGTACGTTGTGGCTGCAACGGATAACATAAAATAGAAAATAAGTACGATCGTAATCGCTGGGAAGAAAGCACTGACCCCAAACCAATCACTTGTTGAAAACAATAAATACAATCCAAAACCAC
Source organism: Cytophagales bacterium (assembly GCA_013298505.1). Lineage (GTDB taxonomy): Bacteria > Bacteroidota > Bacteroidia > Cytophagales > Cyclobacteriaceae > ELB16-189. The sequence continues at coordinate 17,689 of JAAFHY010000048.1, read as the reverse complement.
TGCGCACTATTTCCCATCCAATGGAAGAACTATTATTGTCCATCAAATCGGTGAGGGCATAAACAGATAAGAAGATAAATGCACCATAGACGAAAATGTTGGGGCTACCGATGGTTGCAATATTGGCAAACAGGTAACTTAAAAATAAAAGTAACACCAACATCTGTACCCAACTCCAAACCATCAATCCTTTTGCGTTTGAAGGATCATATTTTTGAAAGTGATAGACATCGTTAATTTTTTCTACTGGGTATTTTTCGGCCACATCGGAAGGTCGCCAGCCGAGCGGCATAAACCAGATTTTAAATTTATCTTCCCACTTGTTGGCGCGCCAAGCATCTTTGATCAACAACCACAAATGCATAAAATTAATTTTGATCGGATTCCACGTTTGCACGGGGCGTGTAACACCGTACACCGCAGGCACAGAAGGCATCTCTTCTTGATAAGTGCCAAACAGTTTATCCCAGAAAATAAAAATTTGTCCATAATTTTTATCTAAGTATTCTTTGTTAATAGCATGATGGACACGATGGTGAGATGGGGTAACAATAATTTTTTCAAGAAAGCCCATACGACCAATGTGCTGCGTATGATACCAGAATTGTGCGAACAAATGCAGCGGTGCAACAATGGCTATCACTTCTTGCGGAACGCCCAGCAGTGCAGCAGGCAGTAAAAAAATAGCGAAGATTTTTACGATCGAAGAAATGCTTTGGCGCAATGCACAGGCAAGGTTAAATTCTTCGCTGCTGTGGTGGATGATGTGGTTATTCCAAAACAAATTATACTCATGTGCAATACGGTGAACCCAGTAGCCAGCAAAATCTAGCGCCACAAATGCAATTGCATACGTAAGCCAGCCAGAGGAAACATGTGTGAGCGCCACCCTATCCATCAACCAGCCATACGAGATTATAATTACGCTTAAGCCCAATACATCTTTGGTTACATTCGTCATGCCCGAGCTAAGGCTCGATAACATATCGTTGGTGCGAACGGTGTCGTTGCCTTTGCGCCAGCCCCACCATTTTTCAAATAATACCAACACCAAAAAAGAAGGCATGGCATAGAGTAGAATTTTGCCGTAGGTTTCCATAGATTCAATTTTTTCTGAATAATGTTAGCCGCAGATAACACTGATGATCACAGACGCGAATTATACCGAGGCGTCAAGACACTTTGAAAGTGTCAGACGCCTACAAACTAAAGGCCGCGAGTAACACCCGTGATAACTTTGCTAAGCTATTTTTTAAGCAATTTAACAAAATGCGCTTTGCCTCTCACAACGATTTTAAGTAGGTAAATTCCGGAAGCAACATTTCCGATCTCAATTTTATTTCCATCGCTTACACGTACTTCCATTCGTGCACCCAGCACGTTAAACAACTCCACCGATTCGATACGCTCATTTCCTGAAATAAAAATCTCGGTTTCAAACGGGTTGGGGTAAACCTGCAATCGCTCGGTCTCATCAACAGATAAAACTAAATTGTTTGGGTTGTTTGGTGTGGCTGTTGCCGTAGCAAAAAAATCTCCGCTGCCATCGGGTATTCTGCTATACGATCCTGAAAAAGGCTGAGCCTCATAAGTCATTTCATCTAGTTTAATGGCGTTGCCTCCCGAAAGTTTATACAAGCCTACCTCTTCGCCATCGGCAGAAAGTTGAAACGAAAGATGCTCTTGCCCCAAGGCTACTTTTTCATCTGCAAAAAAAACTTTGAACGCCCCAGGAGCCAACAAAAGCGGATCGCCCGTGTTGCTTTGTATTCGGTGGTTTAACTTTTGGGTTAACTTATCAGTAAGGTAAATTCCGTTTAGGTCTACTGCGCTAGTTCCAGAATTGTAAATTTCTATCCAATCTTTTCCATACGTAATATCGCTACCACCATTGGCATTGACTTCGTTAATTTTAATTCCACTGCTTGCGCGATTGTCCGCTTCAAATTCAGCTACGTATTCAATATCTACATCGGCAGTATCTTGCAACAAGCGCTTGGTAATAATTTTCTGTGTTTTGCTGCCGATTTTTTTTGTTGCTAAATCCAAATCAAAACTTATATCAGAACTGCCTCCACCGTTTTGATGGATTTCTACCGCAATTACATTTTTACCCGGTTTAATTTTTCCTTTCGGGATGGTAAACGGAACGTAAATACCTTCGGGTGCGCTTTGCAAGGCAAGCGTATTGTTAGCGATTGCGCCTGTCGGCATATTGTTTCGCATCACTTCTTCTCCGTTTAGATAAATTACAATGCCATCGTCAAACAAGGCTGTGCCTTCTAGTTTTTGTAAGCCAACGGTATCGGCAACGGTAATTGTTTTTCTAAAATAGGTGGTGATGTATTTGTTGGCTGCGTCATTGCCAAAGTTCACAATAGTTTTTTCATCGCCATCGCCATAGCCAAGTTGGGCTTGCCCTTGTTGCCATGGAGTGTCTACAAAATTTTCGGCTGTCCAGTTTGCCGTAGGCAGATTTCCGCTGTCAGAAAATTTCCAAAACGACTCTCGGTCAATAAGTGAAACAAGCGTTGACGAATAGCTCGATGCCACCCATTGTTTAAATACATAACCGGGCTCAGGCAATGGTTCTAGCGAGTAGGGAATATTTTTGAAGTAGGGTTCTTGAGCCAATGGAGCTTCTGCCTTTATTCCATTGAGTTTAAAGTTGCCAGTTCCCTCAGGACTTGCTTTTACCGATAGTTGCGTGATGCCTTGCAAATTGAAAAACGATGCCATGTGCTGATACATATAGTCTCGCCTTTCGGTGGCGAATGCTTTCATTACTTGTGTAGAATAATTCCAGTCGCCTACGTTACCACCCCACCTTACTTTATGAAACGGTATTTCGTCTTTGATGCGATTGCTGAATCTATCCACATAGGCATGCAGCCGATCGGGGCGAAAGCTGGTAAGCATGCTTGCATTTAATCGCTGGATAAACTTTGATTTAATGATTGGGTTTTGAAGCACCATTCTAATATGCTCGGTGGTAGAAGCAGGGTTGGGCCAGTTTACTTGCGTAGAATCGGTGGCAAAATTTAACGTAGGATGGGTTGAATAACCAACTAGCCCCATACCAAAGTCGGTGTCCCATAATATCCAACGGAATTTACCCCCTTGCTTTTTGGGTCTCCAAAATTTTGTGTTGTTGCCTGGCCAATCGGTGTTGGCAAAATAAATTTCGGTAACGAGGTAGTTGACGTATTCGTCAATATCAATATTCTGATCGATAAAGTCATAAGCAGCTTGCGTTTTACGATTCATCGCCCTCAACGCATTTTTGTACGATTGATAAGAAACATTGGTGCCTTCAATCGCGTTTTCGTAGGTCTCCAACAAATCTATTTCATCTTTACTGTAGCCATAGTTCGATTCAATAAAGTCGGCATCAATTTTTTCGCGCAAGTTTTGAATGCCCCAGTAAATTCCGTTTAGATAAAATGCTGTAGGCCGGTAGGCCATGTAATCAATGTTCATGGCACTGCCCGCAACCTCTTGCATCAATGCATCGCGAAATTGAGTTACATTAAAATCGTTTCCTGAGTTTCGTAAAAAGACACCTCCGAATTCGCTGATTGATTTATTTTCAAAAAACTTGTGTTTCAATTCATTCGATCCATATTCGTTGCGGCCCTTAATGGCAAACGATTTCTGCGGAAAATTTCTGCTGCACGCACCCCCAATCCGTATGTCTACATGCTGATCTAATTTTCTATTGCCGCTCGCATCAAAATACTCAATTACAGCATGCCTCGACCAATCCCTGTTCCAGTTTCTGGGACTGTTCATACAATTGCCCGTAATCCCATTGGTGCCATCAGCATAGATCCCAATTTGATTGTCCCACAAGTTTGCAGGCTTTGTCGAAATGGAAACTACGGGCAAGGTACTGCTGTGTTCATTTATCAAATAAGTTTTTGACTCAGCTTCGCTCGGAATGTTTTCTGCTAAGTAAGCTTTAGCTTTAATAATGGTGGTGGCCGAAATAGTAATGGGCGAAGTGTACAAGGCAGATTGTGCGGTGGGCTCGCTACCATCGTTGGTAAATCTAATTTGAACCTGCGTATTGCTGTGTGATAGCGTAAGCTGCATTGAACTGTTATAACGCCCCGCCTTGAGGGAAAAAGTTGGTTTGGCAAGTTGCGTTTTTCCGCTGACGGGATTATTAGCTGCGCCAGGTGTAGGATTTAAAAGATAAGCCCACGTGGCCCCGCCATTTTCAAGTCTTCCATACGATACATTCAAGTATTGCAACGGATACGCAACCTGATCGACCATTGAAGAGCCCGATGAAAGAAAAACTTTTTCGCCTTTGCTGGCTAGCTCAAAGTTGGTGTGCAGCCCTGCATTTTGTCCATCGCACCAAATGCGCAAATACCCATTTGCACTAATATTTACCCCTGTGGGGATTTTCCATTTTTGAAGATTGGTTGGTGAATCGGAAAGGTAGTAGTTGCCAAGTGCTACCTGATTGCCAGAAGGATTGTATAATTCGACCCACGAAGAAAAATTAAAGTAGTCTGGATCGAATTCAACATCGGCATTGGTAGCAAATACCTCGTTAATTACCAGTTGCCCAAACAGCCGAGGGCTAGCCAACAATAGAAGCAACACACTAGCCAGCAGCAGTCTTTTCATTTTTTGATTTTAAAATCCTACGCCCTTTATTTTACGATACATACTTAATGCATGCCGATCGGTAAGCCCTGATACAAAATCAATTACTTGCCTCAACATATCATAGGTAGTAGACTTATCGTGCTCAATTGCCCAGCGTACATCTTCTGGAAATAGCAAAGCAAGGTTAGCGTACTTTCTCGATTGACCTTTATTTACCAAATGAAGCCCCGCCAAAATAAACTCGTGCAACAAACCTGGCAATACTTCGTGGCCCGAGGCTTCAATCTCAACTACATGCCGTGCCCGATAGATTTTTTCAACTGAAACGCTGCTTATTTTTTCAAGAGCAATTTTTGAAGGACAAACATCGGTAAGGGCTTGATCAAAATCTCCAGCTAGTATGGATTTTTCTTGCTCTAAAAAAATAGCAGCACACTCTTCCACTAGCTTTCCGATGACCAACGCTCGTAGCACACCCAATTTTTCATTTAGCCCGATATGTTTTTTAAGTTTCTCTGCATTAAACTGATTGCCCAAAATGGCAGCCATCATTTCGATGGTTTCATCTACGCTTACCAAGCCCAAACGGCAACCGTCTTCCAAGTCAATAATGCTGTAGCAAATATCATCTGCGGCTTCTACCAAAAACGCAAGCGGGTGGCGGCACCAATTTGTTTCGGTCTGCTGCACGAGCCCTAATTCTTCTGCCACTTTTTTAAAACGCTCGCCCTCGGTTTCAAAAAAACCAAATTTCTTCTGACTCTTTCTTTTTTTGTTTCGTGCTGGAAAATAAGAGGGGCATGGATATTTTGTAAACGCACCCAAGGTTGCCGCAGTTAGTTTAAGCCCGTATTCTTTTTTGTTCAGAAGCCTAAAGCCTTGTGCATTTCCCTCAAACTTGATTAAATCATTCCATTCAGCAGTAGTAACCTTTTTTCCAAATGCTTGCCCTTGCGGGTGATGAAGAAAAAAATCAGATAGTGCATCTTCACCAGCGTGGCCAAACGGTGGGTTGCCCAAATCATGAGCCAATGAAGCGGCCGCCACAATGGCACCGAAATCGAAAAGCGAAAAATCTTTTTGAAGCTCGGTATAGCGTTGTAAGATTACTTCGCCTACTCGCTTGCCTAGCGAACGGCCCACACTTGATACCTCTAAGCTGTGCGTCAATCTAGTGTGCACAAAGTCATGTTCTGGAAGCGGATGAACCTGGGTTTTGTCTTGTAGCTTTCTGAATGGATGGCTAAAAATGATCCGATCGTAATCTTGCTCAAAAGCACTACGTGACGATTCGGAAAAACCGGGCTTCGCATCGGGACGCTGCGTAGAGAGTAGTTGGAGCCAGTTCATTAAATAAGTTTGATGCCCTCAATGAATCTAAAATCCTTCTTGTTATTAGAATAAAAAGGCAATTCGAAAGTGAGCGCTGTTGCTGCAATTAAAGCGTCTTGAACTTTGAGTCGATGGCTGAGAGAGTATTTTTTGACTAACTCGAAATGAAGGTCGCTGATTTCCTTATCAATTGGTATTATTATTGAACTTGATATAAATGTTGACAATCGTAAGTGATGCTTTCTATCTGCTGCCCCGAAAATTAATTCGCTTGCTGTCACCGAACTAAAACATACGTTAAAGACTCCAAGTTTTTCCAATTTCTTTTTCACAACTTCATTTTTGCGATCCAGAAATTCAATAAGAATATCTGTGTCACATAGTATTAAATCCGTTTCTTCCATGACAGATTTCTGAGATGCTCTTTGCTAATCAATTGCCCTTTCATAGAACCAGCATAACTTAGAAATTCATCCTTCGACTTGAACTTACTTTTAGGGAGTGATTTTCTTTTTAATTCTGCAGGGGCTTCGCTTTTATTAGCTTCTAATAAAGTAGCCAATTCTTTAACAAGCCGATAATTTTTCTTGCTTTTAAATTTTAAAACTAATGTTTCCATACTTCAAAGATAATAAATTCAAACCGTCACTCTTTCAACACCAAATCAATACACATTACCGCTGCCAGTATGAGCAACCTTAGTGGGTTATCGGCTGGCACTTCGTTGCTGATTTGCAGCACATAGTTATCGGCAGAGGTAAAAAGCTCTTTGCCCAAGCCGCTCCACTTTTTGGTAACCGTTGCAAATTCTTTTCCATCGTTGGCAACAAACTTGAAATCCCAACTTGTCCATTTTCCTTTCAGCATACACAATGGCCGCTCGCTCGCATCCAGCACTTCAAACTTCCCACCAATCGAAAAAAACTTTTGTTTAAACTTTCCGATTATCTGATTGCGTTCGTCCAATACTTCTACTTCTGAAAGAAAAATAGAAATGCCCCTGCGCACTGTTAGCAGTCGTTGCCCTTCAGGAGTTTGTATCTCCATATTGAACGGAGTCATCCTTTTGTAATCGGTAAAGCGGAATAGCTTCGTAAAGAAACCTAAGTTTTCTTCGCGGCATTGTAGCACAACTGATTTTGAGTCGGGGTCTACAATATCAAAGCTATTAGCAGCCTTAAAAATTTTGACATGCTCTTTTACAAAGAAGAGATTTTTATTTAGTGCGGGATGCATAAAATCGAATTGGATCTTGTTTAAAAATATGTACTAAAATACGATAAAGTTCAGGTTGTGCTGCTTTGAAGGTGGAAGATCGTTCAAAAAAATTCTCTACCGCTACGGCAAAGAATTCGTGCATGTTCTCGAAAGCATATTTGCGAAAAAAATGCGCGCTGTCATTTTGCAATTTGGGCATTTCTCTGTGGGCGTAACTCTCAAATTCGGCCACCCAGCGTGGGCTTATCACCTCGTATTGGTGTCCAATCAGTTTGTGTTCGAGCCATAAAGCGTGGGCAAATTCGTGAAGCAATAAGTTAAGGCCATCATCGGGGCGATTCAATCCTTCAGCAACTCCGCGCCAACTAAACACAATTGTTTTAAGGCCCGGGTTAACTTCGCCTTTGTGAAGTTTATGGGTGATCCTAGAATTATAAAAATCGGGGTAAACGATTATTCGTTCAAAAAAAGTGAGCGAGGTGTCTGGCAAAAATAACACGAGCTGCGATGCTGCCGAAGCGATAATTGCCTTCATGGCTCTTGTCAACTTCATTTGATCGCGTGCCACAAAGTCAAAATACACATAGTGATCGCGCACCAAGCGTAAAAATTTTGACTTCAGCGCTTTTGGCAAGGCAGAATAGTAGAGGTATTTGCGATTTAGAAAACGATGAAATACATGCTTGTAATATAGTTGATAGCGCACCTCGTCATACGCTTCGTAAACGAGTTGCCCTAACGCAAGCAATAATTCTAAAAGCATCTATATCTTTTTCAGCAAAGCTGCCAGCGAAACCGATTCTTGTATAATTGATTTAATTGAGTTTACGGCAACACGTTCTTGCTTCATGGTGTCTCTGTCTCGTATGGTTACCGTGTCGTCTTGTAGGGTTTGATGATCGATGGTAATGCAATACGGTGTGCCTACAGCATCCATTCTGCGGTAGCGCTTTCCGATGTTATCTTTGTCTTCGTAAAAACAACGGAAGTCAAATTTCAAATCGTTAAAAATAGATTCTGCCTTTTCTGCCAAGCCATCTTTCTTCATCAAAGGAAGGATGGCCACTTTGTGAGGAGCAAGTGCAGGCGGTATACGCAGTACTACTCGATCTGTTCCGTCCTCCAGCTTTTCTTCGGTGTAAGCTTTTGAAAGAATCGACAAAAACATTCGATCTAGCCCTACCGAAGTCTCGACTACATACGGAATGTAGTTTTGATTGTCTTCGGCATCAAAGTATTGCAATTTCTTGCCTGAAAATTTCTCGTGGCTTTTTAAATCAAAATCGGTGCGACTATGAATGCCTTCCAATTCCTTAAAACCCATCGGAAAATTAAATTGAATATCGCAAGCTGCATTTGCATAGTGCGCCAAATTCAAATGATTATGGAAGCGGTAATTTTCTGCACCGAGCCCCAATGTTTGATGCCAGCGCATCCTCTTCTCTTTCCAGAATTCATACCACTTCATCTCTTCGCCTGGCTTCACAAAAAATTGCATCTCCATTTGCTCAAACTCGCGCATCCTGAAAATAAATTGGCGCGCCACTATTTCATTGCGGAAAGCTTTTCCTATTTGAGCAATGCCAAAAGGTATTTTCAATCGGCTTGTTTTCTGGACGTTTAAGAAATTGACAAAAATTCCTTGTGCCGTTTCGGGGCGCAGGTAAATTTTGTTTGCATCTTCTGCTACCGAGCCCATTTCGGTAGAAAACATCAAATTGAATTGACGAACATCTGTCCAGTTTTTTGTGCCTGAGATCGGGTCCGCTACTTCTAAATCAATAATCAGTTGCTTCATCGCCTCCATATTGGAGCTACTCATCGCATCTTTCAATCGCGCATTAGCCTCGTCAATTTTTTTCTGGTACTCAACCACACGTGCGTTGGTGCTTACAAACATCGCCTTATCAAAATTCTCGAAACGCTTCGCTGCCTTCTCTACTTCCTTGTCGATCTTGTCTTGAATTTTTGCAACAGCATCCTCCACAAGCACATCGGCTCGGTATCTTTTCTTAGAATCTTTGTTGTCTACCATCGGATCGTTGAATGCATCCACATGGCCGCTGGCTTTCCAAATGGTAGGGTGCATAAAAATGGCCGAGTCGATGCCGACAATGTTATCGTGCATCATGGTCATAAACTTCCACCAATATTCTTTGATATTATTTTTTAACTCTGCACCGTTTTGCCCATAGTCGTAAACCGCGCTGAGGCCGTCATAAATTTCGCTAGAGGGAAAAATAAACCCATACTCCTTTGAATGAGAGATGATGTTTTTTAAAAGATTGTCTTCTTGGTTTGCCATAAGCCGCAAAGATATAAATTACTAGCAAGTGGGCGATAAACGTTATATCAAATTATGATAAGCAACTGTCTACTTTTCTAGGCGGACAATTCAATTTCAAAACTGGTGCCTACGCCCACGGTAGAATTTACTTTTATAGTGCCATTCATTTTGCGGATGGTTTCTTGAACAATGTATAGACCTAAACCCGATCCTTTCGATTTTTCAGAAGCGCGGTAGAACATATCAAAGATTTTTGACTGATGCTCGGGTGCAATACCAATACCGTTATCCTTAATGGTCATTTTTAAAGAAGCATTTACTTTATCGGCATATATTTCAATGGCCTTGTCGGGCTTTGAAACATCGTGGTATTTGAGCGAGTTGCTGATCAGGTTGTTAAGCACGATTCGCAGTCTACCTCGATCGGTTTCGATTTGAAGCCCTGGCGAAAAATTGTAGTTGAAGCGTATACCTTCAAATCCTTCCGCATATTTAAGGCTGTCTACTATTTCTTTGGTGAGTTTCAAAAGATTTATCGATTCGATTTGTAATTCTAACCGAGAGTTTCGTGAGTAGTTGATAATTTCTAAGATAAATTCGTCCAGGTTTTTTATCCGTCCACGCATCATTTCCAAGCACGCCTTTACCTCGGCAGGGTCTTCAGTTCGCTGGGCTATTTCAATAAGCCCCATCATCGAACTGAGTGGCGCCTTTAAATCGTGGGAGGCACTGTAAACAAACCGGTCTAATTCTTTATTCGTTTTAGACAATAGTTCGTTTGTCACTAATATCTCTTGTTCAGAACGATGATTGATTGCCAATAGAAAATGGATAATCAACGAACAAAGCACCAAGCCAATTAAAAAATTAGTAATGAATGATACGCGCACATAACTTTCAGCATAAATTAGTTTTTGCTCTTCTGCACTGTGCACGATCAATTTTACTTCGTACACATAAGAGAGTAGGAAGAGACCAATCGAAAGAAAACAGAACAGAAAGGCAATGTATCGGTAGCGATAACCGAACAGCGCAAAGGCAAGCAAACAACAAACGATCAAATAAAGGTACGTGCCTGCGCGGTAGGTATCGTTAGAGGCAAAAACATACGATAAAAAGTTAGCTGCAAAGAGCAACAGCAAATTAGCAAATTGGTAGTTGCCCCTTCTATTCAAATAAATAGATACCGCACCTATTGAAGACCCTACTAAATAAAGTGGGATAAAGTTGGTGATACCATTTGCCCAATCAATAAATGGATAAAGAGTGCAGACCAAGATGGTGATGACTGACATCTGCGCACGTAAGATGGCTGATTTATATTCTGCCCTCGAAGCTATAAATCGATCTTTGCCAATAAATATGTTTCGGAAAAACCCCTTGTATGCCATGCCCCCAAATGAGCGCGAAATATACTACTCAAAATCCCAAAGTAGAAATTCCAAATTTTATAATTGGATAAGATCGCTCTGCTTTTAGTAACTTGAGGCGCATGAGTATTCAATTCAGAAAAATTGGCCTTGCTATTGCCTTTTCGCCAACTTCCCAGGCACTCGTAAAAGAAGCGGCTAGGCTTGCCACCTTATACCAAGCCAACCTTTTTTTGGTGCATGTCGGGAAACGCGGAGCGATAGAAGAAAAATTGATGCAGGGGTTGGTTGATACGATTACCGTTGTGCCAACAATATTGTGGCGCGAAGGAAACCCTGTTACAGAAATACTTTCGTTTTGTAAGAGCGAAGCCATCGACTTACTATTGGCTGGTGCTTTGAAAAAAGAAAACTTGCTTCAAAATTATATCGGCACCATTGCGCGAAAAATTATGCGTAAAGCCGATTGTTCACTCTTAATGATTCAAAACCCCTCGGAAGATAGAACTCCTATTCAAAACATTGTAGTAAATGCCGAAGATAGCCCCTTTGTGCTGCAAGCCATAGAAGCGGGTTGTTACATCGGACAACTAGAAAAAGCGCAGTGGGTTCACATCACCCGCGAATTGAAGCTGCTAGGCCTCGCCCTTTCGGCAAATGAACAATGTACCGAAGACGAATACCATGAAAGTATGCAAGGCATGGTAAAAGAAGAGATTGATGAAGTTGAAAAAATATTAAGTAAAGTGCCGCACCATCCACTTAAAGTGAACATAAAAATGCTTTCGGGCAAAGCAGGCTACGAATTGGCTCGCTTTGCCGAACGAAAAAAAGCAGACTTACTCGTGGTGGGCGCACCCCAACGAAGATTTTATTTATTGGATCGAATATTCCCTCACGATCTAGAATATATTTTCGCAAACTTACCCTGCAATTTGCTGGTAGTAAACCCACCCAAAGCATGAGCAAATTAAGCCAACACGAAATTATGGCCTTGCTCGTGCAGCTAAGTGTAATGCTTATCATGGGAAGGTTATTTGCCGAGCTAGCCCGCAAATTGAAACAACCTGCCGTGGTAGGTGAAATTATTGCGGGGCTTATTCTTGGGCCAACCATACTAGGCATGTTGCTGCCAGGCTGGTTTGAAAATCTTTTTCCGCCAGGCTCTTCATCGTTGGTGCTAGATGGCTTTGTACAAATAGCCGTGGTAATGCTGTTGTTTATTGCCGGGCTAGAAGTTGACCTTCACATTGTATGGCAGCAAGGCAAACAGGCGGTGTATACCAGTTTGCTTGGCCTGATTATTCCATTTGGTTTTGGATTTGTGTTTGCGTACCTGTTTCCTGTTTTTTTTGGCAGCACAAATCCTTCAACTCATTTGGCCTACTCATTATTTATGGGTACGTCAATGGCCATCACCGCGTTGCCAGTAATTGCGCGCATACTGATGGATCTTAATTTATTGAAATCGCGCATGGGTATGCTAGTAATCTCTTCGGCCATGATTACCGATCTTATTGGCTGGCTCATATTTTCGGTGGTGTTGGGCATGATTGGCAAACAGCAAAACCTATCAATCATGAATACATTATTACTTACTGTTGGTTTTACCGTGGCGATGCTAACGATTGGGCGTGGCATTATGAACCGGGCGTTGCCGTGGGTCAATAAAAAGTTTGCTTGGCCAGGTGGGCTATTGTCGCTTTCATTGGCAATCTGTTTTTTAGGCGCGGCTTTTACAGAATACATTGGCATACACGCAGTGTTTGGTGCTTTTATAGTAGGCGTAGCCTTGGGCGATTCAGAACACTTGAGCGAGCGAGCCAAAGAAATAATACATCAGTTTATCAATAATATTTTTGCGCCTCTGTTTTTTGTGGCCATCGGCCTAAAGGTAAACTTCATTACCAATTTCGATTGGGCACTAACACTGGCAATTATTGCTATTGCATTTGCTGGAAAAATTTTAGGTAGTGGCTGGGGCACTCGCTTGGGCGGATTCTCGTGGCGCGAATCCATTGCTGCTTCGTTTGGTATGAATGCACGTGGCGCTATGGAAATTATCTTGGGACTAGTGGCTCTCGAAAACGGACTGATCAACGAGCGCGTGTTTGTTTCGCTGGTGATTATGGCACTGGTTACCAGCATTACCAGCGGGCCATTGATGAAATGGATATTGAAGAGATAACTGTGCAAGATCATTCCGCTACAATTTGTATTGTGAATTAACATTTGCTCAATGCAAGCCATTCCACTAATTTTAAAACAATTTAGCATTTGCATTAAATGGTTCAGGCAACGATCAATAACCGCACCTACAAAGTTTTAACTAGCGAGGCAGGCGTTGAAGTAGATGGAGAAACCCTCCAGTGGAATTTGACGCCTATTTCGGAAGGGCATTATCACATCTTATATAAAAACAAATCGTTCCGTGCCGAAGTGCTGAGCATAGATGCTAGCACTAAAACAGTAATTGCAAAAATTAATGGAAAGACTTTTACGGTTAACTTAAAGAACAAGTTTGATCTGTTGCTTGAGCAAATGGGAATCGCCAATGCGGCCACCAACAAACTAAACTATGTAAAGGCACCCATGCCCGGTTTAATTATTGAGTTAAAAGTGAAAGCGGGAGACACAGTAAAGAAAGGAGATGTGTTGTTGATTTTAGAAGCCATGAAGATGGAAAACATTCTAAAATCACCGGGCGATGGTGTAGTGAAAGAAGTAAAGGTGCGCAAGGGAGATAATGTTGAGAAAAACCAAGTGTTGGTTGAGTTTTAAATTAGCAAAATGGAGAGCTTTAAAGATACCATCGTTAAGTTTTTACGGTTAGATAACCTGGTAAGCAACCTTACGGGATATGTAGAAACCCAAGTGAAATTAGCTAAACTCGAAGTGCGTGATGAAATTTCAAAAGTGCTTGCGCGCGGGTTGGTAATCGGCACGGCATTGCTGTTCGCATTCTTGTTTGTCGTATTTTTCAGCATCGGGTTAGCTCATTACTTAAATGCTTTTTGGGGTCATCCCTATTTAGGATATTGGTTTATCGCAGCAATCTATGCCGTACCCTGTTTGGTGTTTTTACTTTTCCATAAGCCAATCAGTAAAGCCATTGAAAAATATTTTGCTAATCACATAAAAAACAAAAATAACTAGCATGGAATTGTTGGAGACACAAGACCCCGAAAGAAGGAGGCTGATAGAAACGTCTGATCGCCACAAGCGCGAATTGGAAAGAGAGGTAAAAGAAATGTCTGACAAAACTGAAAAAGTGGTGAAGAATGCGCTCATTATCGGGGGCGTGTTGGCCGTAACCTACTTGCTGGTAACGCAACTAAGCTCGGGCAAAAAGAAAAAAAGCAGCAAACAAAAAGTAACGGAGCAAGAAGTAGTTGAAGAGGATGACGAATCAATAACAACACCCAATGTATTTTCGCAAATAGGTGCTAAGGTGGCCGATACAGCTACATTAGTGTTACTCGATTTAGCGAAAGAAGCGTTATCCGAATTTTTAAAAAACCGCAAACAAAAAGATGTCCATTCTTAAAGAATTAGAAGCTCGCCACCGACAAGGGAAAAAATCGGTTGCCGTATTGGTAGACCCCGATAAAGTTGAAGATTCGGCTGAATTGGATCCGCTAATCAGGTTAGCAAACGAAAACTGTGTTGATTTCTTTTTTGTGGGCGGAAGCATTGTTACCACCACCAACATGGGCGAGGTAATCAAGCACATCAAAGAAAATGTTTCTATTCCGGTGGTGTTGTTTCCAGGAAGCTCATTGCAAATAGAACCATCGGCTGATGCGATTTTATTTTTGTCACTTATCTCAGGGCGCAACCCCGATTTGTTGATTGGCCAGCATGTAATTGCTGCACCCATTTTAAAGAATAATAAAATTGAAGTAATGCCCACTGGCTATGTGCTCATCAATTCAGGGAAAACCACTTCGGTTGCCTACGTTAGCAACACCACGCCACTGCCCGAAGATAAATATTCGCTTGCCGCTTGCACCGCCTTGGCTGGCGAGATGCTTGGCTTGCGACTGATTTACTTAGATGCGGGCAGCGGTGCCGAGCGCGAAATAAATGCTAAGATGATCAGCACCGTGCGCAAAACGATCAATGTGCCACTGATTGTTGGTGGTGGAATAAACACGAGTATTAAAGCAATTACCGCATTAGAAGCCGGAGCCGACATGATCGTGATTGGCAACGCACTGGAAAAAGACCCCAACCTGCTTACCGAAATTTCAGATAAAGTATACGATTGGAATCAGAGTGTGAAGTCGATGAGGTGAAAATTGAGTTTAGTTATTTGTTATACTTAGGCTTCTGCTGTTGGTTGGCTGCTAAGTTATTGTTCGTTTATGCCGAGGAAAGAAGCATCCTTGTATCTTATATACATTGCCTCACTTTTTCGGGCATTCCCACCCAAAACTTTCGTTTCCCAATCCCTAATAAATTCCTATTTTTGCAAACCCTTTTTGGGTAAAAAACCCTTGAATCATGGAAAAAAAGATAGTTCGGGTAGGAAACATAGAGTGCGGGAGTGACGAACTCTTTCTCATTTCGGGCCCATGCGTTATTGAAGAAGAAAAAATAATGATGGAGACAGCCGAAAAACTGAAACGTATTTCAGAGCGGCTGAACATCAAAATCATTTACAAATCATCTTTTCAAAAAGACAACCGCAGCAGCTTAAAATATTATACTGGCCCTGGGTTGGCAAAGGGCGTTGCCTTGTTGGCCAAAGTGAAAGAGCAATTCGGTTTTTCGCTACTCACCGATATTCACTATCCCGATCAGGCAGCCGCAGCAGGCGAAGTGATTGATGTACTTCAAATTCCGGCTTACTTATGTATGCAAACTGACTTGATGGTGGCAGCCGCAAAAACAAAACGCGTCATCAATATTAAGCACGGTCAGTTTTTAGCACCCGATAACATGAAGCACCCGGTAGCTAAATGTGTAGATAGTGGAAACGACCAAATTATTTTAACAGAGCGTGGTTTTACGTTTGGGTATAATGATTTAATCGTTGACCCGCGCAGTTTCTACCACATGAACAAAATTGGGTATCCCGTTGTGTTTGATGTAACCCACGCCATCCGTAAATATGGAATACCTAGTGCCGATGCCAAAGGTGGCGCACGCGAATTTTTACCTGTGCTTTCTCGTGCTGGGATAGCAGCGGGCGTAGACGGGGTTTTTATTGAGGCTCATCCCGATCCCGATAAGGCACTGTGCGATGCGGCCAGCCAGTTAAATATCAATCATCTTGAAGAATTCTTAAAACCACTTATCGAACTCCACAATGTGGAAGTAAAATTCCGCCAAAAATCTCTCGTCACTCACTAAAAAATCATACACATGGAATTGTATTTAGACTCAGCAGACCTAAAAGAAATTGAAGAAGCTTTTCAGCTTGGCTTTTTAAATGGACTAACTACCACCCCTACTTTTATGCACCGTGGCGGTGTAACCGATGTAGACGGGCTGATTGTTAAATTGTCTAAGATTGTACCCGTTCTTCAGATCGAAGCACTAGGAAACAATGCGAACGAGATTTTAGCTGAGGCAAAGCGTCAACTTGATTTGGGTCTCGATCCGAAGAAAACAGTTTTCAAAATTCCTGTTTCACTTGAAGGTGTGAAGGCGTGTAACTTGTTGCGCAAAGAAGGCTTGTTGGTAAACGTGCATTTGATCTACACACTTCAGCAAGCCTACATGGCAATGCATGCAGGCGCAACTTATGTGTGCCCGCTGGTGGGTCGCTTACAAGATCAAGGTCACGATGCGTTGGATTTGGTAAGCCAGTGCGTAATGGCAGTTGATCATTACGGATACGATACAAAAATCATGTTCTCTTCCGTGCGCCACGCAGAGCACGTACGCAATGCCATCAACGTAGGCGTGCATACCATTACAGCACCTTGGAAGGTGATGAAGGCATTGACCGATAATAACCTCACTGCTTTGGGCACTCAGCAATTTGTTGAACACACCAAGTTGATGACCGTGCGCGTGAAAGATGTGTTGAATAGCAAAAACCCCGTTGTAACTGCCGATACTACTGTTACTGATGCGTTGGTGAAAATGACTGAATATGGGTTTGGTTGCATTACCGTAACGAAAGACAGCAAAGTGATCGGTGTATTTACCGATGGCGATCTGCGCAGAAAACTGCAAGAAAATGGCCGGGAAATCTTAACTAAAAAGATTGGCGAGTTTCAATTTAAAGAACCCGTATCGATTGATTCAGATTCATTGTTGAATGAAGCTGCTGATCTATTCAAGAAAACGAAAGTAGATACCATTTTAGTTACCGAATCGGGCAGGCCTGTTGGTATGTTAGACATTCAAGATTTGAAAGATTAAGTAATCAATAGACGATTGGTAAAAAGCAATTGAGACTATTGAGTGAAAAGAGCCTCTTGGTTTTTATAGCCAAGAGGCTTTTGTTTAGAAAATATAATTTTGCCAATCACATGCGTCAACTAAATTAAACGCTTTGGAAAAAACGATACAAGCACTATTTGAGCAAGCAGGAGGTACGTTTTGCATACCTATCGCAGATATTCAACGAAAACTACAATCTGTGAGGGCGTTTGTGTTTGATTGGGATGGCGTGTTTAACGATGGCTCGAAACGCGATCTTTCGGGGAGTGGTTTTTCTGAACCCGATGCGATGGGCACCAATATGCTGCGATTTAGTTACTGGCTAAAAAATAAAACACTACCCATCACTGCCATTATCACAGGAGAGGAAAATGAATCAGCATTGTTTTTAGGAAAGCGAGAGCATTTTTCTTCGCTCTATTTTAAAGCTTCTAATAAGCAAAAGTCGTTTGAACATTTT
>JAAFHY010000047.1 GCA_013298505.1 Cytophagales bacterium | reverse complement strand
TCCAACACCAGCACCAAAACCACCTGCCTTACTTCGCGTCCACCATGTTCTTCCTTTATGCTCTGGGTCAAACTCGTTGTAGATATCTGTTACCACATGTATATTCATATAAAATTTAGGATCCCAGGTAGACTTTGACAACAATTTTACCCCTTCCAAGTCAGCGTCATACTTTGCATATTCCGTTGAAATTCGGTCGATGCCATTTGTCACTCCACCATCTGGTGTACGTTGTGCGAGGCAGAACTCAATTTCTGTATCAATTCCATCCGGGGTGCAGGTAGGGCAACCATCAAAGTTCCAGTTAGCTCCTAGAGGATTATCATTTGAATGCGCGAACGCATTGTTTAAGTCTGCAATAGCGCGAATGACATCAGCGTCTGTAATGGTAGGAACATCTTCGAAGAGGTGTACCACTACGGGTATCGTGTACCGAACAGGAAATGTCCGGGCATTTGCTCTGGCTTTCTTCCTATTAGCTTGCCATTTAAGAAAAACATCAACCTCGGCAAGTTTTTCCGAATAAGTCTGTGCAGAACGCATGTCGCAATCTGAATAGAATGGGTTTTTAAAGGAACGGTCTATTCTTTTCTGCGATTTTTCGTCAATTAGTTGAGCCGTTGAAGTGTCTATTTTAAACAAACACAAGGCAATCAAAAACACACAGATAGGGAAGTTGTTGGATTTCATTCTTCTCAATTTAAGTAGTGCATTAATAATATAAATCACAATTAAGATTACGAATGACTGGTTAAGTTTCTTTAATCTCCATTATTACCAAAACTTATCAGGGCAAATCGTTTTAGGCTTATGAGAAAATCGATACCCAATTAAAATTTCGTTACTGCCAATTGAACTTTGTCCTAGCGAAGAAGTTATCAAATCATAGGCATAGCTCACTTCCAGTTTTTTGTTTATCAACAATCCAAGGAAAGCTGAGAATGAATCTCCGCTTCTATATGCTGCGCCAAACCAATACTCATTTCGAAATACAGCCTTAAGGTTTATGTCGTATGAAGGCAGTGTTGGCTGAACCTGCTTCACCAGCACAGAAGGAACTATGAACAGGTCTTTATGTATGTCTATCTTATACCCAACCATTGCAAAAAAGTGCCTAGCAAGATTGCCTGAAGATTGAGTTGCAACTAGCGGCAAATCGTTTTTTCTGATGTCATTGTTAAGCAGATGAAAAGCGGAAACACCTATAAAATATTTTCGGCTGTAGAGCCAAAATCCAAAATCAATATCAAACGCCATGCTGGTGTAAGCGGTTTGAATGGTGGGATCGTTTGTATTTGGTTGGTTTGCCAGAAACCCGTCAGGATTGTAGGCAAAACTTTTTAAGCCAGCATTGGCACCGAAAGAAAACCGCGTGCCATTTGTTGATATTGGAAGGTTGTACGCGAATGTGCCATAGAAGGCAGTTTGACTAATAGGCCCTGCTTTGTCATGGATAAAGATGCCGCCTGCAGAACGCCATCGCTCACGCGCAAATTTTTTATGTGTGCCGTATCCAATAGTTTCTTTATTTAATGTGGTGTGGCCGGATAGAAAAGCGGTTTGTGGAGCACCTTTAAATCCAGTCCATTGTGACCTAAGATTGGCCTGAAGATGTACAAAATCTTCGGTGCCTGCCAATGCAGGATTGAACAGGTATGGGTTGAGGCTAAATTGGGTATATTGTGGAAGTTGCTGTGCTTGCAAAGCAGGTTGCGACAGCACCACAATGAATACGATTAACCCAATGAGAATTTCTCTTTTCAAAATGTAAAGTAGATTTAGCAATAAGCATTAATAAAGATCATGTTCTAACTGGAAATTGACCATTTTCATATATGGCCGACTGGTTGCGTTTAAAAGAGTTAAACGAAAATAAGTATAGACTCATCGCAACGTAGTCATTGTATAAATCTGAACGTTGTTATCAAAGCAGTCGTAGCAATTGCTGCAAGAATGTCACTCTTTTGTTTCGAGAATAGTAACCGGCCCCAACAGGCCTGCGGTTTGAAGTTTGTAGGGCTCATCGCCACCCGGCCACACTTCGTTTTTCATGTAAGGGTGATTGGTTTTGCAGAAACGATCTTTGGGATCGGATAACATATCGCCTGTCATACGATTGCTCCACATGTTCACTATTTCAATCTTAAGGTCGTTGGTGCCCGGTTGAACCAATTGACTGATGTTTACTTGATAGGGTTTCTTCCATAAGATGCCAGCAGGTTTTTCATTGATGAAAACTTCTGCAAGATCACGTACTTCTCCAAGGTCAAGTATTAATTCTTTGCTGCTCGTTGCACTCACGTTGAATGAATTATGATACGTTACCGTTCCGGAAAAATATTTGATTCCGGAGTTTTCAGATTTCGTCCATGAAATCAACTTGTTGAAATCAGCAGTAGGTGGGGCGCCCCAGTTAGGAGGGAAGCTTACTTTCCAAGGGCCGGAAATTTCGGTCTTAGCCTTAGTACTGTTGGTAGCTAGTACCGATAGTTCACTTCGAATAGTTTTATTGAACACGACAAAGGTAGAACCGTGAGCGGGCAGTTCGATAGTAAAACTTGTTCCACCTTCAGCTTTGGCATAATCTGCAACACGAGTAACAGTACCAGTTGAAGCATCCCATATTTCCGGATACATCCCCTTCACCCGGAAACTGCACATCGCGTTTATCGGTTCTTCCTTTTCATTTCTCAAGAAATAAATTTCTCCAGCATTCGTGGTGCGATGGATGAAATCAATTTCGGAAGTTCCTGTAAAAGTGAAATCGGGTGTGATGTTTTGTTTCTTCAAGGCTTCATCGGCAGTAATGCCCCATAACACCCGGCCTTTACCATATGTGTTATCAAAAATGGTTTTGCCATCGGCTGCTCCCCATAATTCATCCGCGAGTTTATTCAATTCGATGTTTTCCGTTTCCCAATTGTTTAAACCAGGAACGGTTGTTGGTCGTGGCCCGACTATAGTTGCACCAGCCTTCACCAGTTCGCTGATTTTCTTCAATACTTTCAATGGCATTTGAACCTGATCGGGAAGTAACATAATCGCATAGCTCATTCCATCTGGCAAAACCAATCTTCCATCTTTGACCGACATCCTGTTCAGGATAACATCGGTGTTGATCACATCAAAATCATATCCTTTTCCTAAGCCCTTGATACTTGGTTTCTCAGGCACATCATGGAAGAGTGGAAAAAAATTAGGAGTCTGATCTCCGTAATAATAGCAGACATCTCCAACGAATAACCCTTGCCGTAGTAAATAGCTGCATCGCGCTAGATAATCCATAAAGGGCTTGGATTTATTCCACCACGTTGTGCCGGGGTTCATGTCATAGCCTGCATGGTACGTTCTGCCGGGCAGGCCATCTTCGGGATTGGTGCTCGCAAACGTATGAAAGGTAATGTTGTTGAGGCCTTCGCAAAAAGCACGATCAACTTCTTTCTTCATATCAAACGGAGAATCTTTCCATCGTCTCCAGGTGGTGAACGACTCCGCATCCACAATTTGTTTTCCATAGATGTGCGCAGCGCTGGATACTTCTTTGATCAAAAACATATTCCGATGCTTGATCCAAAATTCTCCTCGCGGAACGGATACACTTCCCAATGCTTTCAGCGCATCCACCGGACAAGTATCCCAAATAGGAGGACCGGGGCCACCCGATTCAGAAACTAATTGTGCATTGTACTTCTTAAGAAATTCGGTGCCGGTTTGATAATGAGAATAAATGAGTTGATCGCTAACCGTTTGTTTGAAATCGTATCGAAAACGTTCTGTACTGTTCTTGATGTCCCAGCCTGCCAGTACAGGCAGGTATTTTTCAAGATCATAACCTTGTCGCTCCATAAAAATAGCTGGAAACGCATCTGTCCAGGGAGTGCCTTCGGAAAGTTCCATACTATCGAATTCAAAATAAGACAAGCCGGCTTCTGCAGAATTTTCAGGAGTTACTCCAAGCCGATCCATAAAGTATTTTAAATGACGAATGGTGGCTTGAGGATCGAAGAAATCTATGAACAGGCCATTCGAATTTGGCGAAGGAACAATTAACTGCTGGCCATTATTTGAACATACAAATCGTAGTACGGTCCATTTTCCCGCAGGAACATTCCATGTTAGTTTACCATTCTTATAAAAAGAGGTAAGACTGATTACGCGCGAAATATTATCAATCGTCTTTTCTTCATTAAAAGGAACTGCAAGCACTGAAACATCTTTGTAAAAAACAGGCTTATCCTTGTCCTTCATCGGGCAGCCTTCCGGGAATTTTGGAAAGGGCAGGCCAATGGAAATAGTTTGAGAACCCGCTACCTCAACTTTTGAGAAGTAAAGATTTTTTGAAGCCCACTCTGGTGTAACCCAAGAGCCACCAGCATTCCATCCACTTGAAGCAACAAGGCCGATACTCATCTTCAATCTCTTGCCTTCCGCTATCGCATGTTTTATCAGTCGTACGGATTCATCTCCCAAAAATTCGCCTCCGGCTGGAATAAAAGATGGATCTCTGACAGCAGCCACATCCCATATCTCCGCCCTGTTTATTCCCTTTGACTTCATCGCTTCCAAATCTCGGGTGATTGATACGATGGACATATTTCCATTTAACCAACACCAAAAAGCACCTGGTTTGTATGGCTCGGGTGGATTACGAAACTCATTTGATAGTTGCTCAATAGTTTGAACCTGCTTTTCAGAATCACTCTTTTGTAGTTGAGGATTTGAGCAACTGATCAGCGTGATGAATGCGATAAGGAATTTAGAATACTTCATACGAAAATCCTTTCTGAGTTTTGAATTCAATAATTCCGTTTGCAAGTGTCACAAACTTAATTGGCTTTCCTTTGCTTCTTATTTTCATTGATGGCATTGATTTAATCCTGCAAACTTCTCCAGCCTTAGAGAGAATTTTTAATCGAGTTATCTTCTTATCCTTCCACGCATAATCCAATTCAAAAGCACCACGTGCACAAACACCTTTAAATTCGCCTTCACTCCACTCATCGGGCAAAGCAGGAAGTAGTTTGATGAAACCATCGTGTGATTGCATTAACATCTCTGTAATGGCTGCCGTAACACCAAAGGTACCATCGACTTGTGGCGCTGAAAAACATCGGGCAAATAAGGAAGTACAACTCTGTTCCTTCAAATAGCCTTTGTAAATTTTATTCGCTCGATTGCCATCACCTAATCGCGCCCACAGCGCCATCTTCCAGGCGCGTGAAAATCCAGTCGATGCATCACCGCGTTCTTCCAGCACTTTTTTATAAGATTCAATCAATGCAGGAGTTCTTTTTTCATACAATATCTTGCCAGGATACAATCCATACATGTGTGAAAAGTGTCTGTGGTTCTCTTCCAACGATTTCCAATCATCGGCCCATTCTTGCAGCGAACCATTCGATCCAATCTGTGGTGGTACTAACTTTTCTCTTGCTTGCTTTACTTGATTGATAAAAACTGAATTCTTTTTTAAGACATCGGATGCTTGAAGGTAATATCCAAACAGGTCGTACAAAATCTGCATATCAATGGACGATCCAGCACAAATAGTAGTGCCCTCGCGAAAGCCAGCCGTTACTTCATCGAAGTATGGTTTGTTACCACCGCCATCCGGAAAATTTTCTGGCGAAGTGGATGGATTGGTAACCAACCACTTTCCGTTTGGATGCATCACCATAAAATCCATGAAGAACTGCACAGAACCTTCTATGATTGGATAAACTTCATTCAGATAATTGATGTCACGTGTGTAGTCGTAATGCTCCCATAGATGTGTACATAGCCAGGCCCCACCAACGGTAAACGTTCCCCATGTGGGTCCGTCCATTGGCGCGGCCACTCTCCACAAATCTGTATTCTGATGAAACACCCAACCACGTGCGCCATAATGTTCCTTCGCAACTTGAGAGCCCTGATCGGTAAGTTCTCGTACCATTCGCACCAATGGCTCGGCACATTCAGAAAGGTTTCCGCTTTCTACCGGCCAATAATTCATTTCAGTATTGATGTTGGTCGTGTATTTCGAGTCCCACGAAGGGTTCATGTCGTCATTCCAGATTCCTTGTAAGTTGGCGGGCTCGGTACCTTGGCGGGAAGAAGAGATCAGTAAGTATCGGCCGAAATTATAATTGAGCGCGGCCATACTTGGATCTGGTGAAGTCTGAATCTTTTGCATCCGCTCGTTGGTGGGCAGATAAGAGTTTTCGGTTACAGGCAGGTTTAGCGAAACCCGGTCGTATAATTTTTTGTAATCTGATACAGCAGCGGCTTTGATCAACTCATAACTTTTGCCAGTCAAATTCCTCAAGTAGTTTTCTACACGCGCATGTTGATCGGCACTCACATCTTTATAATTGATAAAATTAGTGGCCGCTACAAAATAGAGAGTAACTGCGTTGGCATTCTTTACAATCAAATCAACACCGTCTGTACTTATACTTCCACCTTCCGGCACAGCTTTTATTCGGGCTTCATATCTCAGCTTCCCTGCCACGCCCATATAGTCAGCCGATTTTCCCGTAAGGACTAACCCATCATTGCCTGCGGGATCCATTCTGAAATAATCTGTGGCATAGTTTGAATGTGTTTGATTGCGTACGCCTCGCAAATTGGCTTTGAACGAAATACTTCCCGGCTTGCTTGCAGTTAACCGAACCACAATAGTTTGATCGGGTGCTGAGGCAAATACTTCGCGGGTGTAAACTACATTGTTAACAGAATACTCAACACTC
This sequence comes from Cytophagales bacterium, assembly GCA_013298505.1. Classification (GTDB taxonomy): domain Bacteria; phylum Bacteroidota; class Bacteroidia; order Cytophagales; family Cyclobacteriaceae; genus ELB16-189. The sequence continues at coordinate 19,437 of JAAFHY010000047.1, read as the reverse complement.
GCTATGGCTGTTGTCAAATCGAGCGAGCGTTTATAGTTGTTGACTTTCTCTTGGTTGTCGAAAAACAAATGCAGGTTTGCAAGGCCCTGGTATTTCATTTGCTCCACTGGATAGCCCATCAGGTTACGGCCAAACAGGTTATGAGCTTCAAGGTATTTCTCTTCAAAAACTAATTTTTGAATTTGTGGTAGCACTTTGTATCCATCTTTCACAACGGTAGAGTAGGGGCCACCCGACCAATACGTCTCTTCATTGAGTTGTATTCGCTCCTCGCCATACTTCCCAAATACCATTGCGCCAAGCCGGCCATTGCCAACTGGAAGCGCTTCATCCCATTTTGTAGCCGGGGCGCTATACCACAAAAGTGTTGCGGGATTGAAGGACTTATTGGTGTTTGTTTCCAATGAGGGCTTCTGAGCATACAGCGTACTGGTAATAAATAAAATAGCCGTTGATGTTAAAAGGCGATTCCAACATAGTTTGTTGAGCATACATTAAAGGATTAGAAATTTAATGTACGAAAATTATCTTGATTGAAACCTGACCTAAAGTGGTTTCTTATCGCAGAAAGAACTGCCAGAGCAGGAAAGCGGAACAAAAATCTCCGCCCGGATTTTCCATTGGTCATTTATCTTATGCCATTTGGCTAAGTGTCCGATTGGGTTACTCATGTCGCAAAGAATCTACCGGATTGGCACGCGCAGCTTTGATCGACTGATAGCCAACTGTAAGCCAAGCGATAGTGATAGTAGATACACCAACACCGACAAAAATAAATTGATTGATGTCTACACGGTAAGCGAACCCACTTAACCACTGAGACGATGCCCACCAACCAATCGCTGCCGCTGGTACAAAGGCGATTAGAACCAACACTATAAATTCTTTCGTCAATAGCATTGAAAGTGATTTCACCGATGCACCCATCACTTTGCGTATGCCGATCTCTTTGGTACGTTGTTCAGTAGTGAATGCGGCCAAAGCGAACAAGCCAAGACAGGCAATGAAAATGGCCAAGGTGGAGAATACGGTTAACACTTGCCCAATCCGCTCTTCTGAACGAAAAAGTTTATCGAAATTTTCATCCATGAAAGAATACTCGAATGGTTCGGAGCCGGCATATTGCTTCCAAAGTTTGGCGGTGTTGTCAAGCACTGTTTTGGCATTGCCCTCGTAGCGCACCATCAAGTTGCCTAGTGAACTAAGATATAAAAAAATTGCTAGCGGCCGCACTTTGTCGCGGTAGCTTTCAAATTTAAAATCCTTAATAATGCCGATAACATAAGCTGGTACATAGGTGCCATTTGGGCTGTGCAGAACCTCTTGCCCTTCTGTTTTATCAAATCCAAATTCTATTGCAGCCGCTTCGTTGATGACCACTGCAGTAGAATCGGAAGGAAAATTTTTTGAAAAATAGCGACCATCCTTCATCTCAAACTTCAGCACATCTTGAAAATCAAAATCGGCTTGGTAAATCCCTACAAAATGATCTCCTCCTGATCTGCCAGAACGCATCGCCCCAGGACTGTAACCCCTCGGAAATTTGTTTTGGGTAAAACTGACTTTCGAGACTTCGGGTTGCTGAACCAATGCATTGCGAAAGGCTTCCCCATTTTTGCCAAGCCGATCCCCGGTTTCGATCACCAACACATTTTCCTTGTCCATGCCCATTTGCAATTGTTGCATGAAATTGATTTGAGTATACACAACTGAAGTGAAGATGATGAGGAAAATAGAAATGGCAAATTGAAACACTACTAATGCGCTGCGGATGCCTTTGCTCTTAAGCCCTGTGCTGACTTTCCCCTTCAATACATCAACTGCACTAAATGAAGTAAGGTAAAATGCAGGATAGCTCCCGGCCAGCAAACCAACAATCAGCAACATTAACCCAACTCCCAAAATGAATTTGATATCCAACAAATTGATCATGGACAATCCTTTTCCAGAAAGTATGTTGAAAGCTGGTAACAAAAAATAGGAAAGTAATACAGCCAGGGCAACAGCCACTAAACTGTATAGCATAGACTCAGCAAGAAATTGCCCAATCATCTGGCTGCGTAGCGAACCCAACGTTTTGCGTAAGCCTACTTCCTTTGCCCGACCAGCAGATTGTGCGGTGGACATGTTCATGAAATTGATGCAGGCAATAGCCACGATAAAAATGCCAATGCCTCCAAAGACATAAATGTACAGCAGGCTTCCACTCGGCTCTATGTCTTCCTGCGATGTTGATTTCAAATGGATGTCAGTGATTTTTGTTGTATAGTAACTATAAATTCCACCTGCTTTGCGAAATTGATCCAGACGGCTTCCCAGAAATCGCTGTAATTCAGGAGCTACATTTTTAGTCACTATGTTTTCAAATTTTTTCTCTACATCCAAAACAGACGCATGCTCTCGTAACAAAAAATAGGTGTACACGCCACCGTTAAGCCAGTAATTCATTTTGAGGTAATTATCTGGCCCGGCAGCCGAAAGCAATACATCAAAGCGAAAATGTGAATTGTTATGGCAGTTGGCTGCTACGCCTGTTATCTTATACGGCACTTTATTTTGACCTTCGCCCATGAGGATTAATTTCTCAAGCGGGTTTTCATCACCGAAATATTTGCGCGCTGTCGTCTCGGTAAGCACCACCGAATTAGGTTCCATCAGAGCCGTCTTTGGATCGCCAGCAATAAGTTTGAAGGAGAAGAAATCAAAAAAATTACTTTCAGTAATAATCACTTTATCCTCAGTAAATGCTTTTTCCCCATATCGAAATATAGGCTTTCCCCAGCGATGAAACCTGAGCGTGGATTCCACTTCAGGTATCTCCGCAATCATCGCATCGGCCAAGGGTGGGCAAATAGAAGGACTACGCATATCTTGCTCTCCAAATTTCTTATGAAGCCCCACTTGGTAAATTCGATCCGCATTAGGGTGGAAACGATCGTAATTGAATTCATCAATCACATACAAGGCAATCAGCAAACATGCTGTGATGCCAGCAGTCATGCCCAATAGGTTAATACTCGCAAAAAACTTTCATTTGCGGATGTTGCGGATGGCTATGGTGAAATAGTTTTTAAGCATGTCCTATTTTTTAATTGTCAGCTCTAAAGATTAAAGCTAATAAAGCTACAATTCTTTTGTTTCCAACTAGGTATATCGCTTGTGAAAAACTGTAAACGAAATGTAAATTCTGTTTTTACTCTTCAAAGTTTCCGAGTAAGACAAAGAGAGCTATTCGCGTAAGCACGTGATTTGCGTTTTGGTTAAATTAACATTGTTAACTAACAAGGTTCGATATAAAAATCAACAACACTGCCGCTGGGGCAATAAATCGAATAAGGAAATGCCATACTAAAAATAGCCGGTTGTCTTTTAGTTGAAGTTCACCTTTACTCACTTCCTTGGAAATCAACCAGCCTGCAATTACCGCCATCAATATTCCTCCCATGGGCATCAAGAGGTTAGAGCCAAAATAATCAATCAAACCAAAAATTGTTTTTCCTTGCAATGGCTTAATCATATCCAACGGAGTGAAGTTTGCCCAGATGTTAAATGAAAAGACTGAACCTAATCCTACTATCCACAGAAGTAAAGAAACATAGATGGTTATCTTCATTCTGCTTAACTTCCATTCTTCCTCTAAGTGCGAGATAATTGATTCAAGCAATGAGATAGATGATGTCAAGGCTGCAAAAAAAAGAAGAATAAAAAATAGCGCACCAATAAATCCACCGCCTAGCATTTGCCCAAATGCGATAGGCAAAGTCATAAAAATTAAACCTGGGCCTTCAGCAGAAGACAAACCATATTTGAATACGATAGGAAAAATAGCAAGTCCTGCCAGTATCGCTGCGAGTCCGTCTGAAAAGGAAATGATAATTGATGACTTAAGTATGGATGAACTTTTGGGCATGTAGGCACCGTAAGTTAACATCACGCCAACACCTATTCCCAATGAAAAGAAGGCCTGACCAAAAGCTGCTAACGCTACCTTTGGTGTGATTTTAGAAAAATCTGGATTGAAAAGAAAGCGCACCCCTTTTGAAAAGTCTCCGGCAAACATGGCATAGATTACTAATGCCACCAGTATAACGAATAAAGCGGGCGTCATCCAACTGGTTGACTTTTCCAATCCTTCCTGAACACCTTTTGCTACGATCCAACCCGTAGCTGCAATAAACACAAACTGAGAAAGCATTAATCGCACTGGGCTTGCTAACATATTGTTGTAATAACTTACTGCGGAGGTGGCATTCAGATTATTCAACTCTCCAAACAAAGAGGTGATTGTATAATCTAACGTCATACCTGCGATAACACAATAGAAACTTAAAATCAGGAAGACACCTATCATTGCTACCCAGCCAAATGTTTTCCAATGTTTGCTGATTCCATCTTTTTTGGAAAGCGTCTCCAATGTTCCAACCATACTGCGCCCGCCTCTTCGGCCGATCATTAATTCAGCAGCAAGAATGGGAATTCCCATCGTTACCAAGGATACCAGATAGATCAACACAAAAGCCCCACCACCATTTTCGCCTGCGAGGTAGGTGAACTTCCAGATGTTGGATAGCCCAACGGTGCTACCAATGGAAGCCAGTAAGAATAAGTAATTTGAAGACCAGACTTTTGATGAAGTTTTATCTGACATGAATTAATCCGTTGCTTGTTGATTCAGATTGTATCTCATAATGGAGCCATGAGGGCCTTCTTTTATTCGTTCAATATCAAATACATCTCCTGATGGACCTTTGCGTTGCTTAATTACTTTTTCAATCTCTTTCGTATCGGCATCATCTAATGCGAATTCAAATATTCGGAGATTTTCTTCCAGATGAGCAGATGTTTTTGCGCCAATTATAACAGCGGCTACTTGTTTACGATCCAGGATATAACGAGAGGCGACATTGGTAATAGAAGCTCTGTGTTTATCTGCTATTGACTTTAATAAGTTCAAGAGTGATTGAAATAATTCCCAGCCACCAAACTCATCAATCATCAATTTGTATTTTATTAATGACCGATTTTCAAAAGGCGGCTTTGGTTCAATCACTCCCAACCATTTCTCAGACAGGAATCCACCGGCCACTGTGCCATAACACAAAAAGTGAATATTATTTTCAGAACATAAACCAGCCAAACTATTTTCTGGTCGATTATCTAGTAACGAATACTGAATTTGTAAAGTAGTTAGCAGTATTCCTGCACTAACCATTTGTTTAGTAGCGTGAGTATTAAAATTAGTGCCCGATAACAAATTGATTTTCCCGGCTTGCTGAATTTCGTGCAGCCATTGTGCGGTTTCAATATAACGATCTACATCATAACTCCACCAGCTAAATTGTACCATGTCCAGGCGTTCCTTACCAAGCCTTCGCAACGATCGATCTATGATTTTCTCTACATGCGATTTTGTAATGGTGGCCAGCGCATCATAATCGGGAACGAACTTGGTTAGCACTTGAACATCATCATTATAACCAAGTCGTTGTTTACGGGCTCGTAAAAATTTCCCGATCAGTTCTTCAACTCCCGTATAGATATCGGCACAATCAAAGGTAGTGATGCCTTTATCGGCAAAAGCAAACATGCTTTCGATTGGGTCTTCCGTTGCATCAGCGCTATGGCCTTGCGATAATTGCCAACCGCCTTTGATAATTCGTGAAATATGAAAACCAGGTGCTAACTCAAATTTTTCTACCATAGTTAATTCCAATCATTTATTTCCGGAAGGGGAACAATTGTTGTATCAGATCTTTCAAATACCCTCTTTCCAATACGACTAATTTTAAAACGCGCCCCACAATGCGGATCGGGGCATGCGATGATATGATCGGTTGACATCCAGTCAAGAGGTTGTAATGGCCTTTGCTTCGTAGGGAGTAGTGGAAGAAGAGCCGACAAAGCGTACAACGAGAAAGGACGATCATTCTTAAAGTGAAGATTTTCACCCCGCACTTCAAAAGCATCGCCTAGCTGATGGCTGCACACAAAAGGTTTTTCGCCTTCAATGACTTCTACTTTCAAATCAAACAGTTCAAAAGATGTAGTGCTCATAAACCTCGTTTTTGATCAAGTAGGAAAGATAGAAAATCGGCTTAGATAAAGAAACGAAGAATCCCATCTGCGGACGCGACTCGATTACTTTAATGAAGGGAAGCCATAGGTCAAAATAAAGGCTACCATACCAAGGTGTGTGAAGGATGGAAAAAAACAAGTTGCGTTTATTTATAAAGTTTCAACAAATTGGGTTAAAGTTAAAGGTCAGTAGCCATCCAGAATTTTGAGCCATCTAAATACATGTTCAAACCCTCTTTTTTAATGATGTTTATATGCCTAAAAAAGAATAACGTTGCTATATTGCACCGTTCCAATTGTGGCTATGAACATTTATTTAATAGAAGACGATTTAATCTACGCTGAGTTTATCAAAAAGTCCCTAGGTCAAAATCTGGGCTATAAAATCACTCATTTTGAATCGGCAGAAACTGCCCTCGCAGCCCTGAAAGGCGGAATGCCCGAAGCACTGATTATTGATTACAAATTGCCGGGCATGAGCGGCATTGAATTTTATGAAGCCATCAAATCGAAGGTAAAAGACGAACATAAAGTAATTATGCTCAGCGCGCTTGATGATGGCAACATGGTGTTGAGTTTTATTCAAAAAGGTGTTCGCGATTATGTAATCAAAGATGAAAGCGTGATCGACTCGCTTACCGCAGTGCTAGAAGGGAAAGATGACGATTACCTGTTCAACTAATCGATTAGTTATTTTTTTGGTAGATGAACCGTGAAGGTCGACCCTTCTTTTAACACGCTTTCGCAGGTTATCTCTCCATTCATTTTTTTTAAAATCGTTTTTACGATCCATAAACCCAACCCGGTGCTGCTTTCTCCGGCTGTGGGTCGAGCTGATAAGCGTTGAAACTTTTGAAACATTTTCGTTTGATCGTCCGAGCCAATGCCTGGACCTTCATCTTTTATGGATACGATTACCCACTCCTCGGTTTCAAAGGCTTTCACAAAAATGTTTCTTTCTGCTTCCGAAAATTTCAGCGCGTTTGAAAGCAGGTTTTCAAAAATCCGCGTCAAGTAACTTTTGTCACTTTGCGTGACCAACACAAGCGCACAGTCGAAATGAATAGTTACATTTTTTTTTGACGCCAGTACCTGATAGTTTTTTACAAGCGAGGTTAATAAGTTGGCAATATTTACTTTCTCTTTGTGCAGATCAATGCCTTTCTCTTCGAGTCTTCGGTTGTCTAAGAGGTTGCGCATCATGGCCAAGCCATCGGCTACTATTTGGTGTATTTTGTCTAAGTACTCGCGCTGATCTTTGGTGAGGTTGGTCGCTTCAAAGTTTAATAATTGGATAAGGGCAAATATGCGATTAAAGGGGCCCTTTAGATCGTGCGAAACAACGCTAATGATTTGCTGGTTCTGGTGAACGAGGTCGCTCAATTCATTACCCTTTGCTTTTAGTTCAACAAATTGCCGTTCGATTTCTTTTGCTTGATCTGAAATAAGTTTATTCTTCTCTCGCAGCCTGGCAATCGTCATCCACAGCCAACCAATAGCTATTACCAGCGAAAGAATAAGCAATACAACAGATGCGGTCATTACCTTTCAGCGTACTATCTAAGCTTTACTTCTTCATTATACTTTACGGGCACTTTAAGCACTACACCGTGCACCTTCACGCGCACGTAGCCAACAAATTGTACTTGATACGTTTTGCCTCCGAAAAAACCAATTACCGCATCGAGCAGCCCAATCTCTTGTAGCGAAAGTTTCGCTTCGATCGGCACCGTAAAATCTGATTGGCGCGGGATCACCAAATCCATTGCTTGATCTACCACGGCCGCTTTTTTTCCGTCCACCAACACCTCTACTTTTATTTCTTTAAGCGTTGTCTGTATTTTGTTGGGATTGAAAAATACCGCTTCACCTTTCAGCGTAGGCTCGCCCCCCCCGCCCCCATCAACCACTAGGTTTTTTATAGATTTAAAAACCACTTGCTCTTTGGGCACACACGCCCACAAGGCGAGCATCAAAAAAAATAGAATGTTATTCGTTTTCATATCGCCCAAAGTTAAAGCAAGCTGCTAAATTTACACGGTGAATGCCGAACTAACTTTGCAATTAAATCAATTGGTCGATGGCTTGGCTGATGAGGGCTATGCCGTGGTAGATAACTTTTTAAGTTCAGAAGAAGTAAATCAAATTTTACAATTAGAAGAATTTAAAAATGGGCATCGGCAATTCAAAAAAGCGGGCATCGGCAAAAGCCAAGACAAACAAATCAACGAAGCCATTCGGGGCGATTACATTCAATGGGTAAAGCCCGAAGAGGCCGAGCCGCCATTGCAGGTGTACTTATCAAAACTAACGGAGCTAATCTCGTTTGTCAATCAACAACTTTATTTGAGTTTGAAAGATTTTGAAGTGCACCAAACTATTTACCCCATTGGCAGTTTTTACAAACGCCACCTCGATCAATTTAAAAAAGACGACAAGCGAAAGCTGTCGGTGATTTGCTATTTGAATGAGAATTGGAAAGAGGAAGAAGGCGGCCAACTAAGAATTTATTTACCAAATGGCAGTAAAGATATTTTTCCCTTGGCGGGAAGGCTCGTTTGCTTTCGCAGCGATTTGTTAGAGCATGAAGTGCTGCCTGCTACACGCGAGCGATTGAGTTTGACGGGGTGGTTATTGGATAGTTTGCGTGTTTAGAGAGAAAGAAACCAATTCGAAATCTTTGATTACCACTGCTCAAATTTAGCTGCGTTTCATTTTAAAATCCTGTTATATTGCTCTCCGTTAATTTTAAAAATCAAAACCTCTAGCCATGAAAAAAATAGTATTGTTATTCTTCGTATCCATTTCCCTTTCTGGGTTTGCGCAATCCGATAAGACGCGCGCAGCCATCAAAGCGAAAGCTACCGAAATAGAAAAAAAAGTAATTGCTTGGCGCAGAGATATTCACGAACACCCCGAGTTGGGCAACAGAGAATTTCGCACGGCAGAGTTAATCGCAAAACATTTGCAATCGCTTGGCATTGAAGTGAAAACAGGAGTGGCCAAAACAGGTGTTGTAGGACTATTGAAAGGCGGTTTGCCCGGGCCAGTAATTGCACTACGTGCCGATATGGATGGACTGCCCGTGATAGAAAAAAACGATTTACCCTTTGCTTCAAAAGTAACCACCGAATACAATGGTCAGCAAGTGGGTGTGATGCACGCTTGTGGCCACGACACACATGTGGCCATATTGATGGGTACAGCCGAGATATTGGCATCAATGAAAAAGGACTTGAAGGGCACCGTTAAATTTATTTTTCAGCCTGCAGAAGAAGGGGCGCCAAAAGGAGAAGAAGGTGGAGCAGAGCTGATGGTGAAAGAAGGTGTTTTAGAGAACCCAAAAGTAGATGTGGTCTTTGGTTTGCACATTGGCTCTGGCGAAGAAGTGGGCACGATAACCTATCGACCAGCTGGTGCAATGGCCTCTGTAAACGACATGAAAATTACAGTAGCTGGAAAGCCATCGCACGGTGCGCAGCCCTGGCTGTCAGTTGACCCCATTGTGGTGTCGGCACAAATCATCAATAACCTTCAGACCATTGTAAGCAGAAATGTAAATGTTACAGAAAACCCTGCAGTAGTAACAATCGGTGCTATACACGGAGGAAATCGTAGCAATATTATTTCTGAAAAAGTAGAAATGTTAGGCACAGTTCGTACGCTAAGTGCTGATGACGAAAAAATGGTGATCAAGCGAATCAACGAAATTGTTACGCACACTGCACAGGCTGCAGGCACTACCGCCACCGTAGAGTTGCCCTACAGTACGCGATATCCAGTAACGTACAATGATCCGGCTTTAACTACTAGAATGCTCCCTTCTTTGCAGAAATCTGCCGGGGCAGCAAACGTGAAGCTTATTCCTGCTATCACAGGAAGCGAAGACTTCTCTTACTTTGCCGAGAAAGTGCCAGGCTTGTTTTTCTTTTTGGGTGGCATGACAAAGGGAGCTGATCCGAAAAAAGCCGGCCCTCATCACACTCCTCAATTTATCATTGATGATAGCGGCCTTACACTTGGTGTAAATGCGCTTTGCAATTTGGTGGTAGATTATGCAAATGGAAAATAAACTAGTTGCTGGTTTCTGGTTACCGATCAAGTAACTAGAAACAGGCAACTCATTTTACTCTGATTTCAAACTATTCACTGGGTTCATCAACGCTGCCTTCACCGCTTGATAGCTTACTGTCAATAGTGTAATAAACAAAGCACCGATGCCCGACAAGACAAAAACATGCCATGTGATGGTGGTTCGATACTCATAGTTACTCAACCAAATTTGCATGTAGTAAAGTGACAATGGAATGGCCAACGTGCAAGAGATAACAACGAGAACCACAAAGTCTTTTGACAACATTCGCCACAATTGTACCACTGATGCGCCCAACACTTTGCGAATACCGATTTCTTTAGTGCGCTGTTCGGCTACAAAAGAAGCTAAACCAAATAACCCAAGGCAACTTATGAGAATGGCGAGAACGGCAAAGACAGAAGCCAATTTACCAACACGTTCCTCTGCCTCAAATTTATCTCCAAACTCTTCATCTACAAAAGTGTATTCAAAGGGAGCAGATGAAATATTTCTTTTAAAAACAGATTCGATTGTTGCAATAGACTCGCTGGTGCTTTTATTGGGATTTAGTTTAATATTGATCCAATTCATATTGGCATAATCCACCGTGTAAATGGTTTGCTTAACGGGTGCATAAGGCGATTCCATCACCATGTTTTTAATTACACCCACTACGTGGAGTTTGGTATTGTCCCAGACGATTTCCATACCAATAGGATTTTTAATTCCCATAAACTTAACAGCTGCCTCGTTAAGGATAATCGCTGTACTATCGGTGGAAAATTCACGCGATAAATCCCTGCCTTCTTTAATCTGCCAATTCACTGTTCTTCCAAATTCAGGAGTAACTCTTACTGTCGCAAATTCTGCTTGCAATGCAGGGTCTTTTCCTGACCAATTAAATCCGCCATTGTTTGACCAGATGGCTGTAACAGGGCCAGAAGATGCCGACACTTCTTCCACAGCTCCTGACTTCATCAATTCCGTCCGCAACACTTCAAGCTTATCATAAAATTCCGTTGACTTCATATACATCATTATCAGTCCTTCGCGACTATAGCCTGTTGGTCTGCTTTTAGTGAACTGAATTTGTAGGTACACAATAATAGTTCCGATAATCAGCGTAAGAGAAACTGTAAATTGAATTACAACCAACACTTTACGCGGAAGCGAAGCAAATCGCCCCGCTTTAAAAGCACCTTTCAAAACTGTAACTGGATGAAAAGAAGAAAGGTAAAATGCTGGGTAAGAACCAGCGAATAAACTTGTAAATACGATAAACGAAAAACTGATCACCCAAAAAAACGGATTACTCCATTGTACAGCAATGGTTTTATCGGCAAGGTCATTGAACAACGGAAGACACAAAATCATTAATCCCATAGCTACTACAAATGCCAACACTACAACCAAAAACGACTCGCTCAAAAATTGATTGATCAGCTGAGCTTTCACTGAGCCGATCGTCATGCGAATGCCAACTTCCTTGGCTCGTTTTTCCGATCGCGCTGTGCTCATATTCATAAAGTTGATACAAGCCAATATCAATACAAATACTCCAATGATACCGAACAACCAAACCGTTTGAATTCTGCCTCCCACTTGTTCTCCTTCTTTCCAAGCCGACCGCAAATGCCAGTCAGTCATTGGGTGAAGAAAAATTTCTGGCTTTTGCCTTCGCTCATCTTCTGAACTATTGTACTTAATCATTTTGATTTTTTCGGAAACGGATTTCATGTCGGCATTTGGCGCGAGCAGGGCGTAGAGTTGAAAGGAATTGTTGCCCCAATTCTCGGTAGATGTTTTAATCCACTCTTGCGAATTGGCATACAGTTCCCACGAAGCCATAAAATCCAATCCGCTGAATGACGATGCATTGGGCAAGTCTTTGTAGACGCCTGTTACCTTTACATCCAGCCTGTTTCCAATTCTGATAGGTTGATTCATTGGTTCCTCAAAGCCAAACAAAGCTTTGGCAGTAGATTCTGAAAGCAAAATGGAAGTTGGGTCTTTCAACCCTTGACGTGTGCCTTTAATCATCTCCAGCGAAATCATTTCTGGAAAATCAACTTGAAAGTAGTTACCCGACTTTGAAATCGATGTCTCGCCAACGCTTAATAGGTTTTCACCAGTCCAACTGGCCATGGATAAATACTTGAAGTCGTTACTATAAGTGGTGCGAAGAGCAAACTCTAGAGGCCTAGGTATGGATCGCTCCGTGCCTTTCACGTTATTAAACGTTTGATGTTGCATTACTTGTGCAAGACGATCATAACTTTCATGGGACCGATCAAACATTAATTCATCATACACCCACAGGCCAATTAGTATCGTTACTGTAATACCAATAGCGAGCCCACCAATGTTGATAACTGAATAGCCTTTGTTACGAAGAAGATTTCTCCATCCGACTTTAAAATAGCTTTGAAACATATCGTAGTTGTTTATGTGTGACGCTTTTGATTTTCGAATGGCAAACGGCCTGAGATAATTTAAAACTTGATACCAATAATTCAGTTTTGCTTTAAGTGCAGATTTATATTTTAAGTCAGCGTAAAACTTTTCTTCCAAGTCACCGCGCACTTCTTCCGCCAGGTCGCTTCGTAGAAAGCGAGAAAGCAGGCGAGTTGCTAGTTTGGGTGGCTTATCGGAAGATGCCTTCATAACTTCTTATTCGTATCGTAATGCCTTTACCGGGTTGGCTCGTGCCGACCTAAACGTATGATAGCTGATGGTGAGTAGCCCGATAACTAAAGCCAGAATACCTCCTATTACAAATACGAGTAGATTAATATCTATTCGATACGCAAAGCCTTCCAGCCAACGGTGCAAGGCGAGGTAGGTTAGTGGACTCACGATCACAAATGCAATCACAATCAGTAAGGCAAAGTTGCGTGATAATAGAACGGTGATTTGGCCTTCAGTTGCCCCCAGTACTTTTCGTACACCAATCTCTTTTGTCTTTTTCTCAATTGTGATAGCCGCCAATCCAAACAAACCAATACAAGAGATTAAAATGGATAGCCCAGCCATGATCGCTACGACTGCACTCATTTGTTTATCCGACCGATAGACTTCTTCAAAATGCGCATCTAAAAAAGTATAATCAAAGGGATAGGATGGCACCAGTTCGTCCCATACTTTTTTTACTGCAGCTATTCCTTCCTCGGTACGGCCTTTTTCAATTTTTACCGAGAGTTCCTGATACCCCCACTCAGGGTGCACCACCAGTGCCAATGTATTTACTTTGTAGTGAAGGGAATTAAAATTAAAATCTTTTACCACTCCTATGATAGTACCCAGCGAATCATTGTGATACCAATCGTGGCCTGCTTTAGTACCGATGATCTCTTTTAACCTGAGCTCTTGGGCAAACGATTCGTTGATTACGAACGCAAGACCATTGTCGGTAAGATTATCTTTCGAAAATCCCCGACCCTCCTTTACTTCTATACCATAAACGCTCAGATAATCATAGTCCACATTTACATTGGAAGGTGTAATAGATAAAATGCCTGTATCCGCCTTTACTTTGAAACCTCCTTGGTGAAAGTTGTTACCCAAGCGCTGGCCGCTGGCCGTAACACCGCGGATCATCGATTGCTTTTGCAATTCCTTCTTGATGGTTTCAAATTTTTCGTTGGCTTCGTTATTCATGTTCACCAGCAACATCTGGTCTTTATCAAAACCAATGTCTGATTCTTTCATAAAGGACAACTGTTGAATAACAATTAGGGTACTTACCATCATGGCTATGGCCAATCCAAATTGAACTATCACCAACGTACTTCTCAGCACCGACTTACCCTCGCCCTTGCTGCCGCCCTTAAGCACCCGCGATAAATCAAATGAAGTCATGTAAAACGAGGGGTAAATGCCGGTAAGAATTCCCAACGTGAGTGTACCCACTAACACGGCCATCAGTTGCCAACCATTTTGAAACAAGGGAAGGATGCTGAGTTTTCGCCCGATCAGATCATTGAGAAAAGAGATAAGAAGTGCATCTACCAACAAGGCTACCGCCAACGCAATGCCCGCCAGCATAACCGACTCAAAGATAAATTGACCAAACAGTTGAAGTTTTTTTGCGCCAACGGATTTGCGTACACCTATTTCCTTCCACCGATGCGATGCGCGTGAAGTGTTAAGGTTCATAAAATTGACTGCCGCTATCAATAGAATAAAACCTGCTATCACATAAAAGATAGTCAGGTATGAACCATTAAACTTTCGATAGTTAATGTAATCATGTTCAATATCGTTAGAAGCCAAGTGTACTTCATTCATGGGTTGCAGAAATAACTTATACGTTGTAGTAATATCGGGATCATCCATATACCGACAGAGAAACGCTGGAAACTTTTCTTCCATAGACTTAATATTCGCAGTGGACTCTAACAGCAGGTAAGTAGTCATCCAATTGCCACCCCAGGAATTGTTCACATTATTTTCTCCAGTTGTATAGGTCACCATGGATAGTAACGCCTCAAATTGAATATGCGAATTCTCCGGCACGTCTTTTAGGACTCCTGTAACCTCATAATCTCGTCCATCCCATGAAACAGTATTATGGAGAGCTTCGTTGGTTGTCTTGAAAAATTTCAAAGCGGTGGACTCTGTGAGTAAGATAGTCAAAGGGCGATTCAGACATGTATTGACATCTCCCTGAATCAATGGAAAATCAAACACATCAAAAAAAGTGCTATCCGCCACCATGACGTTATCAATCAAATGCTTCGTATCATTCTTGGTGATCAGTTGCTTTCCGCGCAGCCAAAGCCGCACATACGTCTGAACTTCTGGAAAATCGTGCTTCAAAGCGGGGCCCATGCCCGGCATGGAAAGTGCTACCTTTTGTTCATTGGTGCCCGTAAATTTTTGCACTTCATCCAGGCGATAGATGTTTTCCTTTTTAGAATGGAATGCATCAAAACTTCGCTCGTCAGACACAAACAAATAAATGGCCACACAAGCCGCGAGCCCGACAGCCAAGCTAAACACATTGATAAATGAAATCATCTTATGCTTAAAGATGTTTCGTGTACTGATCTTGAGGTAGTTTTTAAATAAATGATTGTTCATAATGCGTATTCCTTTTAGTTTTTTGATCGCAAATGGGCGTAGATAATTTATAACTTGATACCAGTAATTCAGTTTTGCTTTGAATGAAGGTTTATTTTTTAAATCTGAATAGAATTTTTCTTCCAAATCACCGCGCACCTCTTCGGCCAAGTCGCTACGCAAAAATGCGTTGAGTAGGATGGTGGCTAACTTAGGTGGGATGGTTTTTTCGTTCTTCATATGGTTTGTTACCCATTGCCAGTTACCTGTAACAGGGAACTAGAAACCGGTAACTGGTTTCAACCTATTTGTAAGTTTGAGGAAAGTGCTGGGTATTGCTGCCACAATGAAACCTTAAAGTCGCGCGATTCTTTCAACACGCGTTTGCCAAGTGCTGTGATAGTGAAGATTCGTTTTCTCCGTCCGCCCCGCTCCGCAGTAGAGTCGCCCATGGCAGATTTTAAGAAGCCTTTGGTCTCTAAGCGGTCAAGCGTAGAGTGTGTGGCACCAATGGAGACAGTGCGTCCCGTTTGATTTTTAAATTCTTCGGCAATTTTAAAGGCATAAGCGCCTTCGCCTAAAATACCTACCAGCAAGAGGATTACTTCCTCAAATTCGCCCAATTTTGTTTCAATCATATTTATTAGTTACTAAATTGTAGAACAAGTATACGAAAAGAAACTTGATATGTTCTAAGATTTAGTAAGAAATAACTGGGTGTGAATGGTTAGATGGTGATTCCTGAAAAGAATATAGAATTTAGGAGTCAGAATTTAGAATCTTCGCCTTCGGTTTACGCTCAATACTAACTAAGCCCTAACTCCCAATGCCCAAGTCCTAATCACTCTGTCCTCAAACTGTTTACTGGATTGGCCAGCGCGGCTTTAATAGCTTGGAAACTTACCGTTGCCAATGTAATCGACAAAGCGCCCACTCCGGCAGCGGCAAAAATCCACCAAGCTATTTCGGTGCGGTATTGATACTTGGCCAGCCAGCTATCCATAAAGTAATAAGATATTGGCACCGCCAACAAAAGCGAAAGCAGCACTAAGAACACAAAATCTCCCGATAGCATTTTCCATAACCCAAACACAGAAGCACCCAATACTTTTCGTACACCAATTTCTTTTGCACGTTGTTCGGCAACAAATGAAGCTAATCCGAATATGCCTAAGCAACTAATGAAGATAGCAAGGCCAGCAAAGAAACTTGCTAGCTTCCCAATGCGTTCTTCACCTTTAAATTTCTGCGCGTATTCTTGATCTACAAATTCGTACTCAAAAGGAGCTTCTGGGTTATACTTTTCGCAAATGGATTTTATTTTTTCAATGGACTCATGCGAACTCTTGGATGGATTTAGCCTCATTAAAATAACATTGCCATCGTCTTTCGATATATGAAAAAGCGAAGCTCGGGCCGGTTCGTAAGGAGATTCTACCACCATGTCTTTAATTACGCCAATGATGGTATACGATTTATCGTTCCACTTCAACTCTTCGCCCACTGGGTTTTTAAATCCCAAAAATTTTGCAGCCGCCTCGTTAATTACAAACGCAGAAGAATCGGTAGCATGCTCGGATGAAAAATCCCGCCCCTCTACAAACTGCCAACCGATGGTTTTACCATAATCGAACGATACACTATTATTCGGAAAGTCTACCGCCAGCGCTGGGTCTTTCCCTTTCCAATCAAAGCCACCGTTGGTATTCCACACTTGCGTTGGCGGGCTCCCCGACTCTGCCATTTCTACAATAGCTCCCGATGATTTCAGTTCGTTGCGCACGGCATCAAAGTGAGTATGTATTTCTTGTGTGATCATAAACATCTGAACTAACCCGTTGCGGTCGTAGCCGATGGGTCGGTCTTTTGCAAATTGAATCTGACGGAAAACGATAACCGTACCGATAATCAATATCACCGAAACCGTAAACTGAACCACCACCAACACTTTCCGCGGCAGCGAAGCAAAACGACCTACACGAAACGTACCCTTCAAAACTTTTACCGGATTAAAAGAAGAAAGGTAGAGCGCAGGATAGCTACCCGCCAGCAACCCTGTAAATAAACTAAAGGCAATGCCCACAAACCAAAAAGGCGCACTCGTCCATGGCATCGCTAAACGCTTATCGGCAACTTGATTAAATAATGGAAGCATTAATTGCACCGCTAGCAAGGCAACTATAAATGAAATGAATGCAACTACCAGCGACTCGCTAAAAAACTGGCTGACTAATTGCGAACGCACCGAGCCAATTGATTTGCGAATGCCCACTTCTTTGGCGCGCTTCTCTGATCGGGCAGTACTTAAGTTCATAAAGTTGATACACGCCAGCAGAAGTACAAAAACACCAATGGTGCCAAACAACCAAATCTGTTCGATTCTCCCTCCGGTATTTTTTCCGTTTTGAAATTCTGAATAGAGGTACCACTTGCTCATTGGGTGAAGAAAAACTTCGGGCTTGTACTTGCGGTCGCCCTCGTCTTTCAGTTGATTCAATTTTACATCTCGTATCTTTTGAGAAACGGCTTCCATATCTGCATTGTCAGCTATTTGCACAAAAGTTTGGGTGAAGTTGCTGCCCCACGGATTATCCATTTTTTTTATCCACTCATTGCTGATGAGGTAGAGGCTCCATGGCAAAATGTAATTCATATTGCGGAAGAATGTGTTGTAGGGCAAGTCTTCGTATACGCCCGTCACCTTCACATCGTACTTATTGTCTATGCGCATGAGTTGATTCATGGGATCAGCATCACCAAAATATGTTTTGGCCAGCGACTCGGAGAGTAAAATAGAATACGGGTCTTTCAATCCATCGCGTGTGCCTTTGAGCATTTTCAGCGATAACATTTCGGTTACTTCCGGCTCAAAGTAATATCCATTCTTGTTGAATTTCTTTTCACCCACCGTAAGTATGCGTGTGAAGTTCCAGGTGGATTGCAACACATACTTAAAGTCGCTGCCATATTTATTGCGAATTTCTTCGCCCATCACATACGGGTTCGAGACTTGCGATTGCACCTCACCATTGTACACATTGTGCTGCCACACTTGGGCAATCTTATTGTAGTTAGGGTGATAGGTGTTATACGTCAATCCATCCCATATCCAAAGGCCAATCAAAATAGCCACCGCCATACCTGTGGCAAGGCCTGCAATGTTGATGAACGAATACCCTTTTTGTTTAATCAGATTGCGAAAAGCAATTTTGAAGTAGTTTTTAAGCATGGCCTAGGGTTAATTATTGTACGGAGAAGTACTCTAGAATTGGCAAGAGGTTGCAAGAATTTTGATAAATAATTTTTGTTTATCTCTCTAGGCTGGTACAAAATGAAGACGTCAAGAGACCTCTAAAGTGTCAGAAGCCTGAAAAGATTTTTTACTTTTACTTAACGCTATCCAAAAATGCATACACCTTGTTAAAGTGATTAAGCGGTTCTATATGCTGTCCCTTAACCACAATGTGTTCATACTGGTGTGCAAAATTTTTCCGCTTCAAGCGCTCCACCAGTTGCTCCGACATTTTTGTGGCTGGCCATTGTTCATCTTCGTCAGCCGAGAGGATGAGAATCGGACCATTGATTTTCTCTACTTCAATCTCGGCTTGCGTTACAGCCGCTGTGTCTTCCAGCATGATTGTATACGCTCCAAGCAAATCTCCCTTCAACGCAGGCCAGATGGTTTTGAACGGGGCTGGCACATACTTGACTTCTTCATCTTTGTACGTCCACGATGATGTATTGGCCGATATGGTGAGAGCTGGAAAACTGACATGCGAAGTTGAAAGCGCAATCACACCTTTGAAGCATGCATACCGACTGGCCAGATTTAACACTAACTCCCCTCCCTTAGATGCACCCATCAAAACAATACGAGCCGTATCTATTTGTGAAGTGCGTCTTGCAATACTCAAAATGGTATCCGCAATCGCGTTGAGCGAAATGCGATCGAGTGAACCCGGTGAATTCTCAGTTTTGAAATATCCGATGGCCAGCACAGCAAACCCATGAGCCAACAATGAATCGCGTTTGTCTTTCAAATAATTTCGCTCCCAGTCATTCCCGCCTGAGCCACCCCCAAACGCAACAATCAACGGTTGCTTCGCACCATCACTCAGGTATAAATGCGTATCCATTTTTCCGTGATGATCCGATAACGATGGCGTACGCCAACCCATATAGAAAAAGATGACGACCAAAAACAACACAGCAATCCCAGCAATTTT
>JAAFHY010000046.1 GCA_013298505.1 Cytophagales bacterium | reverse complement strand
CAATTGATTTTCGATAATGAATTGAGTAAATGGTTTGCCAGATACTTTATCGATGATTTTACCGAGTAGTAAATAATTGGTTTGGTTATAGTTGAAAGCCTCGCCTGTCACAAATTCCATTGGCATAGTTTGTACTACTTTCCAAGATGCATCATAGTCATTGGCGACAACTAGGCTTCCCATATTATTCAAAATGTTGGGTATGCCCGATGTATGACTGAGTAACTGACGAAGGTTTACCTTCTGCCACGGATTAGGCAAACCGTCTAAATACTGAGAAATCGGAGTAGACAAATCCAGCTTACCTTGCTCTACTAGCTGCATGATAGCTACACCTGTAAAGGCTTTTGTCATCGAATTGATTGCGAAGATGGTTGTTGGTTTCACAGCAATAGAGTCCTGTACATTAGCTATTCCATGCTGGCCTTGCTTTACAATTTTTCCATTTTGAATGATAGCGTACTGTAAGCCTGGAATGCCACGGTTCTTCATTTCATTTTTGAGAAAAAGATTCAGGCTATCCACTTGTGCGTAGGTCGAGTGGGCTATGAGTATCAGCGCGATCAAAACTATTTTTCCAACAACTACGGATAATCTAAATTTCATAAGACATTCGTATCGTTTACTTTCTTGCAATCAAAATACATTCTCAATTTTTTCTTTGATGTTGCCCCTATTCGGTGATAAAACTTAATTGCTCTTTCATTCGATTCGGGAGTCTGCCATTGTATCAACGTGCAGTTTTGCGATTTGGCTTCCTTCGCTATTTTATTTATTAGTGCCTCACCAATTCCAAGCCCTCGCATGTGCGGACGTAGGTACAGACAATCCATGTGCATGTAAAAGCTTGCATCCCATGTTGAGAACTCTAGCATATAGGTAGCATAGCCTACAATGTTGTTGTTCGATTCAGCAATTATGCATGAAAGCCTTGGGTTTTGAGAAAACAAGAATGAACTCAATCTCTCAGCTTTTCCTTCTCTTGTGTAAAATGCTTCTTCGTATTCAGCATGTTCAGCGCAAAGATTGATTATCTCAGTTATGTCTTCTGGAAAAGCCCTTCTTATTTTATAGTTCATAGATTACACTTCGGCATTAAAAGTCTCGTTCAAATAAGCTGTAAAATCAGGTTTTGAATTTTTACTAAGCACATGTTTAATCCAGGCATTTCTTTCAAACCACATCACCGCTAGTTCCCATACGCAGCACATAATTCCGCGGTCGGAGAAATATTCAAAATGTTCTGGCTTGTCATACGTAGAGAAGTAAACATGATTTTGAAGCATGTTTTCGTCAATCCACCAGTTAAGGAGAGTAAACACACCTTCCCTTCCTTCATGAATAATAAGCGTAGCTATCTTATAAGTAGGAAGCGGGTAATCGTTACTTTTCTCTAACCACTTTGTTAAATTGGGTTTTGCATGCTCAATCAACTCGTTGGGTATAGGTGCATTTTTTATAGAAATGCCGTACACTTTAATAGTCCAGCCGTTGGTACTTATAGTGCCCATAAAGCGGGTTGACCGGGTCTTATACTCATTATTTATTTGCATAGCTTTTCTGCATTGCAGCTTTTTCATTTTGTTTGAGTGCCATTTTTATATGGGCTAAGTGGTGATTGCCATGCCATGCGTAAAGGCAAATGGCTTCACTAAGAGAAATAGTTCTTCCTTCTTCAGGATGCACGTATGCTTTCTTCAAATCACTTTGGCTTAATGACTTTAGCAATACTGTCCACTTACTATGCAAAGCTTCAATTAGTTTTAAAGATGATTCAACCGATACATCCTTAAGATAATGAAGTGATACCCATCTATCTTGGTCGTATGGTTTGATGATTGGTTTGTGTTCTGTCATCGCCAATTGAAAACGTATGTATCCATTCATGTGACTATCTCCAATATGATTTACTAGCTGGCTAATTGTCCAGCCGTCAGTTCGATACGAAAAATCAAGTTGCTCTATGCTAAGTGGTCGTATTACGTTGTTGAGCTTTACTGGAAGTTGTTCAATATCCTTAATCCAATTCTTCGTTTCATCAATAGAAACCTTATTTTGATAGTCAAATTGACCGATAGGGTATTGAAGCTCCAAGAAACTCATCATCCGTTACTTTAGTACAAGTTCAATTTGATTTTTCAGCTCTTCTGCATCTTTAAATTCTTCTGCCTTTACAAAGCGAACTATTCCATCCCTATCAGTAATAACTGTTAGAGGATAAGAATTAACACCGTATTTGTTGATTGCCTCGCGAGCATCTGTTACCTGCTGAAACTTGAAAGGATGTTTTTGCAGAAACCTAGTCACCTCTTCTGCCTTATCGGAAGTTAGACTTACAAATGCCACATCACGGTTATGGTATGATTCGCTTACTTGGTTTAAGATGGGCATTTCTTTCACACAGGGTGCACACCCGATAAACCAGAAATTCAACACCAACGCCTTGCCTTTAAAATTGCTGAGATTTACTTTTGAGCCATCCAACATTCTCCCCTTAAACTCTGGTAATTTTTTGCCGATGCTGAAAGGATTATATCGAGTCAATGTCACTTTTGTAGAACTATCTTTAGAGGACACTTCCTGTTTGAAGGATATACCTTTCTTGTCTGGTTCTGAAGTTGACATCCCAAGAAGTTCTACAACCACCTGAAACTTTTGAGCCTCTTCTACAGTCTCGTATTTTTCTATACCCTCAATAACATTAATTAGTTGAGTCAATTTTGTTGAAAACTTCTCTAAGACATACTCTGAGGTAATATCACCACCAAATGAAAGGCCCGCTTCGCCTTGGTAGGTTACTTTCACAGGCAATCCATTTAATCCTTTAAAGAGGTATTCGAAACACGAGGGGTCAATTTTGTATTCTGAAGTAAACCATATCTCCGCAATTTGATTCTTACTATCAGTTGCCGATTTCAATAATGCCTTTTTACATTTAAACCCACTGATAGTAAGTGTATCTGGTAAGTATTCGTACACTACTTCGCTGCTTTTGTACTTACCAATTTTTATAAACGGATGCCGAACATTTTCTTTCAAAAAAACAAATCTCGTCCCATTGTCTATGTAAGTTGGCGTACTTGGGCTATTGCAGTCTTGTATGGTAATGTTTTGTATGGCCACCTTGCCTTTACGAATTTGTGTGTTACTTATTCTAAGTGTGGAGGGGTTGAAATATATTTTATAGGACGACTGCAAAGTTGCTCGTACCTGATGATAGAACAGACTCCCTTCTGTTACTATTTTAGGATTAGCTTGCTTTAACTGCTGACCTGAAGTGGTGTTTACCATTAGCAATATGGCGAGCGCAGCGAGAATAAAAAGTGACCTCATTTTCTTGGACGGAATTTTAAATAATGCTAAATCAAAATGTTATACTCCATGTACTCGGCAGTTGCTTTTGCTATTTCCTTCCCCAGCATTTTTTCTACAAGGTGGAACGATAAGTCAATCCCGGCCGAAATACCGCCTGAGGTATACACTCGCTCTGAGGTTTGGACAAAGCGTTTATCTGGTTGCGGAATAGCAGAAGGCACAAGCTCCTTCATGTGTTCGTATACCCCATTGTGTGTGCAAAAAGGTTTGTCGTTCAATAGCCCAATTTTACCAAGGATGCGTGCCCCTGAACAAATGCTAGCAGTTATTTGTGTGGTTGCATGGGTTTTCGTTACCCATTGCTGCACTGATACGTCTTGCATCACATTGCGAGTGCCTTGGCCGCCTGCAATAATCAAGACATCTATGGCAGGGTGGTTCTTAAAATCATAGTCGGGGTTAATGGAGAGTCCGTTTACTGCACGAACGGGATGCTTTGCTTTTGCAATGGTAAAAACTTCAAAAGGCTCATAGTTATTTAGTTGTGAGGTAACTGAAAAAACCTCAAATGGTCCTGCGAAGTCAAGAACTTCTGCATCCTCAAAAATCAGAATACCTACTTTACGCTTCATACTTTTTCCGGATTTTAATGATTTGATGTTTATAAATGATAGTAAGCTAAACCCAGCAATAGTTTTGCCAATAGTTGTTAAGAATTTGCTGCGGGTTATTGGTTTCATAAAACTCAAAACGAGCATCGAAGGTATGGCAGTAAATTCTAAGCAGCCATTTCGAATGAAAGGAAAAATAGCTGAATCGCTTTTGATTCAATTTTTAATGAATGCAGATTCCTTATTCAATAAAAAAGGCACATACTATCTCTGCCGCTAGGAAAGTGAACTAGCTATGTTTAAGTCAACTCCTGAATGATGCGCGAAGCCATTGCAGCAACTTGAATTGCCTCTCGCCTAATCCGCTCCTTCCAAATTGCCTGTGAGTCAGATGCCATTCCTTTTTGCGTATGAGCTTTCTTCTCACCAAAAAATATTTCATTTTCTAATTCGATGTACTCCTCCCGAAGCACTGCCAATCCTTCATGTACGCTGATAAAAGGTCTTTGGTATTTCTCTGGAATTGATTCCATCTCCATTCTGATGGCTTCGGCTGTTTCTTGATTTAAAGTAATCATTGCTATTGATAAATAAAATTGAACGGCTATGTCAAGTTAAAATGCTCTCAATATTTTGGAATTACTTAATTGCTCTAAACTTCTTTTAAGGAATTGACTGGATTAGAAGTTGCTGCTATTAGGCAATGATAACTAACCGTAATGAATGCCACTGCCACAGACATTGCTGCTGCATAAAGAAAAACAATCCAAGCAAAACCTACATTGTATGCAAAACCTTGAAGCCATTTATCAGTGGCGAAGTAGGCTATCGGACTCGCCAACAGCATTCCTATAACTACCAATTTCAGGAAATCCTTGGACATCATAAATACTATCGCAGGTACTGAGGCACCCAATACCTTCCGCACTGCTACCGACTTACGGCTCTGCTCCATTGTGAATGAGGCTAAACCGAATAATCCAAGGCAAGAGATGAAAATTGCTAACAAGGCGAAGACGGTAAATAATTGCCCTAGTTTTTTTTCTTGGTCAAATAAGCGGTCAAAACTCTCATCTAAGAACTGATACTCAAATTCGTGTTGCGGCACAATACTTTTCCATGCACGTTCAATATCCACCACCTTATTTTTCATGTCGCCCGACTTTAGTTTCACAGCCATAAACTTACCCTCATAGTTTGGCTCCAAAAACATGACCAACGGATTGATGGCATCGTGCAAATGTTTGAAGTGAAAGTCTTCTATTACACCAATTACTTTGCCTGGCTCTGCCGAGCGGTCGCCAAAGTCCATCAACTTTCCTACTGCCTCTTCTGGCTTCCACCCAAAGTGCTTCACTGCGGTTTCATTGATAATAAATTCTTTAGCGCGTTGCTTAGAATCTACACGAAAAAAACTTCCTGCTTTCATTTTCATTCCTAGCGTTGCCAACAAATCTTCATCGCCACTAAAGTTGTAAAGGTTTTCAGGTGTATTATCTTTCACGCCCTCGTACCAAAAGCCACTTGTTCGAACCATTTTTCCTGGGATTTCATTAAACCGGGTTACGCTTTGCACGGACGTTAATCTGGATAGTTCATTTTTAACTGTGATGTCTCCGATACTGTCTTTTGGCAGCGTAATTACCAGTACCTGTTCTCGGTCAAAGCCCATGTTTTTATTTAACATGAAGTCTAATTGAAAATAAACCACATACGTGCCTACCATAATTACAAACGCAATAGCAAATTGAAATACTACTAGCCCTTTACGCAATAGCTGTCCTTTTAAGTTGCCAACGAACTTCCCTTTCAATACTACCACAGGGTCAAACCCTGAAAGGAAAAACGCAGGATATACCCCAGCAATCAGGCCTACAAAAAGTGTAATCAGAACGAATAGAAGCACCATTATAGGATTATCAATTGGATTGATGCTGATTTGTTTGCCAGACAAATCATTGAAGTGCGGCACTACCAAAATCAAAAGAAACACCGATATCAATAATGCCAGAATACTTATTACAACTGACTCGCTCAAAAACTGAAAAACCAATTGGTTTCTTTTGCTGCCCACCACTTTTCTGATGCCCACTTCCTTGGCTCGTTTTAGTGATTGTGCCGTAGTAAGGTTCATGAAGTTAATACATGCGATAACTAAAATGAAAAAGGCGATAGACGACAACGTATAAACAGTAGTCATGCTGCCGTTGGCTTCAATCTCTAGGCCACGGTTAGATTGTAAATGAATGGTGGTAAGGGGCTGGAGGCGAATTACGTTGACAGGGTCTTCGGGTTTTCGTTCTTGGTATTTGTCGAGAAAAACCGAAATTTTCTTCTCAAAACTTACGTAGTCAAAGTTAGGAGGTAAGATTAAGTAGGTGTAGTGATTGGTGAGATACGTCCAGCCATTGGGGGAGCCTGCTCGCATAGGTTCAAAGTTATCAGACGAGGCCATCATGTCCATATGGACATGAGAATTTGACGGCAAAGCCTTGAAAATACCTGTTATTATGTATTCGCGTTTGTCGCTCAACATTGTTAACGTTTTACCGATTGGCTCCTCATTTCCAAAATACGTTCGCGCTTTCTCTTCGGTGAGAACCATTGAGTTGATATTTGCTAACGCGAGCTTGGGGTCTCCTTTTACCAGCGCTATATCCATCACATCAAAAATTGAAGAGTCTGCATAAAAGACTTTTTCTTTGTTCTTTATCAGCGTAGGAGAAGACGAGTTTTGTATAAACACTTCGATTGGCCTAAACCGTGTGTAGCCTTCTACTTCTGGAAAGTTATCTTTCAATAATGAACCCAATGGGAAAGCAGATATAGCCCAATTGTTGGCCTCCAAATCAACTGCCAGCCGATATATGCGTTTTGCTTTTTTGTTGTGCGTATCATAGGTAAGTTCAAATTGAACAAACAAGGCAATAAGTATGAAGCAAGTCATACCAATAGCTAGGCCAACAATATTTATAAAAGCATGGAGTTTGTTTTTCTTTAGACTACGCAGTGCAATGAGAAGATAATTTTTTATCATGCTATTAGCTGTTTGACCTTTTTGGTTTAGGCAACTTACCGTGTGTTAACGGCAATTTGAGGAATATGGCTTGATGAGCAAAGTAGTCGATGCAATACCTTTGATTGTTAGGCAAAACAAGGCTTTTGCTTTTGTTTCGTATTTTTTGATTTCCACATACAACCTTCCCCGAGCGAATTAAGTTTATTGGGAAAATCCATTTGCTGCATTGTTGTATGACAAATCCTATTTGGCTTAAAATTCACTCGGCTGAATACAATACTATTTATCGTTGGGATGCTAACATCCTACTCGTTATGAAAATTTCTATTCGACTCTTGCTTTTATTCATTGCGTCATCTTTACTGCCAATAGTTGGAAAATCTCAAACTTTCGATGCCTTATGTAAGCAGCGTGTAGAATTAGGTGAAACACCAGGTATGTCAGTAGCTCTTTACGAAAACGGAAAAGTAACCTTTTTATCGTTTGGAGTTTCAGATTTGAGTACAAGGGAATTAGTTACCCCAAAAACGCTTTTTGAAATAGGCTCCATCACTAAAACATTTACCTGTTCATTACTTGCCGCCATGGTAAACACTGGGGAGATTGAACTGGAGAGCAATGCAATAAATTATCTACCCTCATATTTTTCTCTACCTGTTTTAAATGGAAAGCAAATTACGATTGAGCATCTGGCGACTGCAAGGTCTGGCCTACCAAGGCTTCCAAACAATCTAAGTCCTGCTGATGAGTCTAATCCTTATATTGATTTTACTGAAGCAAAACTCGTTGAAGCATTGAAAACCACAAAGCTGACTAGAGAGCCTGGAAGTAAGTATGAATATTCTAACTTAGGAATGGGCTTGCTAGGCTATATTCTTGCAAAAAAGAAAAGCACTACTTACTCTGATTTAGTACAACTACATATTCTTACAGCTCTAAAAATGAAAAGCACTCTTGTTAATGGAAGAAAGATTGAAGCTAAGTCTGCGATAGGTTATGTTGACAACATTCCCGTGAAGGCTTGGACGTGGACGGATGAAAGCGTACTGGTAGGGACAGGAGGATTAATTTCCAACGCTGAGGATATGATTACTTACCTAACCGCTCAGCTTGAAAGTGATAATACAAAGCTTAATGCAGCATTTAAACTAACTCATCGCGAAAGAGCAATGGCTGGAGACACCTATCAAATTGGATTGGGTTGGCATATACTAAACCATAGATACATTTGGCATAATGGAGGCACTGGCGGATTTCGTTCTTTCGCTGGTTTTGACCCCGTGGCGAAACGAGCCATTGTAATTCTAACAAACTCTTCGGAGGGGGCCGATGATTTGGCATTTCATTGGCTAGATAATTCTTATCTAATCAAAAAATTAAAGCCACCGTTTAAGGTCGATGTTTTAAAGCTCCGTGAATATGAAGGGCACTACGAAATTTCGCCTCAATTTGGAATTACGCTAAGTACTGAGGGTGAATCACTAATGGCACAAGCAACAGGCCAACAAAAGCTACGGATTTATCCTGATGGTCCAGATTCATTTTATTACAAGCAAGTGGATGCGAAGATTGTTTTTAGTAGGGCTACAACTGGTATCGTTGCTGGGTTAACTCTTATTCAGGGTGGCGAAAATCTTAATGCGAGAAAAATAAAATAGTCTCCACAAATATGTCTTTCAACCTTAATCAATATTTGAAGCGTGCTCGAAAGTACAAACCTAAAATCGAAAGCAAAAGCCAATTGTTAGCCCTCGGTGGAAAAGTCAAGTGTACGCTCGTAACTATAAATAGTCTTCTTTTCTCTAACTGTATCTTATTCATGTAACCCACCTAAATAATTGAAATGAAAACAAAATTTACTCTATCTCTACTTGTCCCAATCTTATTTGGATGTTCACTAACGACTCTCAAAGGACAGCAAAAAAACAGCGAAAGCACAGTCCATCAATCAATCAAACTCGAAACAGATAAAATTTTTGAGCGACTAGTTCAAATAAGAAGGGACTTTCACGAAAACCCCGAACTCGCTGGCAAGGAAAAGAGAACGCAAGAGGTTATTAAAAAATACTTATTGGATTTGGGGCTACAAGTAGAAACGGATGTGTACGGATATGGTGTGGTAGGCATTTTAAAAGGAGCTAAGAAGGGTAAGAAAATCGCGTGGCGCGCAGACATGGATGCCCTGCCCAACGACCTTCCCGATAATGTAGATTTCAAATCAAAAGTAAAAGGTGTTCAGCATGGTTGCGGGCATGACATACACATGGCCATTGGATTAGGCATAGCTGAAGTTCTTGCAAAAAATAAAAACTCAGTTCGCGGAACGGTCTATTTCATTTTTCAACCTGAGGAAGAAACTTTTGTAGGAGGAAAAAGAATGATGGAAAGTGCCGTACTTAATAAAATAAAGCCTGATGAAATATATGGGCTTCATGTAGCTGCTTTTTCTGTTGGGCAAATTGTGGTAAAGCCGAACGAATTATTTGCGTATCAAAAAAGAGTAAAAATAGAATTGAAAAATACATTGACGAAAGCAGAGGTAGATGGACTGGTAAAAAAGTTAAACAATTCATTAATCCGCACGCAAGACGGAAGCAAGCCTTGGGAAATACAAAACTATATTGACCCTAAAATAGGAATCTCAAACCCCAATACGATTTTCAAAGATTATCTCATCAACGAGGGTTTTGGTAGCCGTAGTAGAAACGACACACTCTTTATTTTAGGAAATGTCTATGAGACAAATTCAACAAATTTAAAAAATATCATTCCGTTGACACGCATGTTGGTAGAGACTAGCGGTTATCAAGAAAAATTGCTTTCTGTTTCATTTGCTCTCGAAAACCCTACTGTTCAAAATGACCCACAGTTAACAGGTATTGCAATAAAAACGCTGAACGGTGTCTACGGAAAAGATTTTGTTACAACTACTTATGGGCAAGTTCCATTTTTCAATGATGACTTTGCTTACTTCCAACAAAAAATGCCAGGTGTATATTTTATCTTGGGAGGTTCCAATTTTGAAAAAGGAATCGTTGCCATGAATCACGCTCCGAATTTTAGAGTAGACGAGGAGTGCATTAGAGTTGGCGTAAAAAGCTTTTCATCTTTGATTGTTGAAAGACTTAAGTGATAACTGATTTCAGTTCTACTTATTCAAGGTTTGAAAAACGTTAAATCAAAGGCTAATACCTTTGTTTAACAATGATTCTAAAGCCGTATAATAGCTAAGGCTAATAGCTTTGTAGAAAAAAACAAGAGCTATGAAAAAAATTAATTTTTTGGCTGTATTAGCAGCAATGATTTTTGTTATGCAGGCTTGCGATAACAACAGCACGGTAAGGCCTGAAGTAAATGAAAACAGCAGTACCGTGAAGCCGGCCGTAAGTAATACGGATGTGCTTGGTGTTATTTTGCCCAACACGACAGCTAGTGGCGTGAATAGGCTTATTATGCTTGAAGATGGAAGAAAGATTAATCCGGTCTCTGGTATTGAAGGCTTTTCAAAGAAAAACTATGGCACTAAGCTTCGAGTTAGTTTTGCTGAAGTGAAAAGCAATACGGATATACTAGATGTAGCCATAACAAGCTTTGCGGAAGCTGCTGAGGCAACATTTTCAAAGAACGAGCAAATAGCTTTGTCTGGTAAGTATTCAGGCATACTTTACTATATGACATCTGACAGCTCTGTAACTTACACGGGCAAGCCAATCCTTTTACTAACTGAAAGTAATTACTCGTGTTCCTTATCGGGTGACGCTTTAGGCGGGGCAGGTCTTTTTGCAAGGCACATTGATAATAAAAGAATCCATTTTGTTAGTACCACTAGCCTGCCGAATGGTGCGAATGAAGATTTAGCACTCAGCGGCTACTTCAATTTTATGGCCTCCGAAAAATACATTTTCATCTGGGCTAAACGCAATGGTGTTTCAATAGCTTATAATTTTACAAAAGAATAGACACTGAGAGTAAGTTAGCGAACTGGTTATTCGGGGGGGTATTAATAAAGGCTTGGACAATTCCAAGCCTTTATCTTTTTAATAAACTGTCCGATTTTTCATAAGTTTGACATCATACCTACCCTTGGTCGTAATTCAATATCAATTACCTTTAGATGTTAGTAGCCACAATATTCTGGCGTTAAAAAAAAATGGAGAAAAAAGAAGTAGCAATTGGCGAGAAGTTGAAAAACCTAAGACGGGTAAACTGTCTATCGCAAGAGGGGCTTGCAGGGGCTTCCGGAGTTTCACTTAGGACAATACAAAGAATTGAGGAGGGTAAGTCAAATGGAAGTGCATTCACACTAACAGCCCTGGCAAAAGCATTGAATATAAATTCAATTGAGTTAATAACTTCTGCATCTGAAAACACTGACCACACCTATTCAACCAATAAATTAAAATTGTTAAATTTTAGTGCAATGGCAATGGTACTAATCCCATTAGCTAACCTTGGTTTTCCAGTTTACATCTATCTTAAAAATAGAGAAGACGAAAGCGTTAAAGACATTGGGGGCAAAATTATCAGCTTTCAATTTTTTTGGACTTTGGGCACTTTCTTAGCCGCCATAATTATCCCTTTCATCCTTTTGCTTTTGTTTTCTGCCTTGAAAGCAGCCAGTATACCTTTATTCGTGCCAGTATACTTTGTCTCTGCCTTTCTCAATATCTATTTTGTTATTCAATTCGCCATCAACATCAATAGGCAAACACCTTTCTTAACAAAAATTCCTAACATACTGTAAATCAACAGTTGTCGTAAGAATGGCGTAAAAATGACGTAGAAGTCTTTCGGCTTCCCAATGGTGCTAAACTTAGTTTTGCCGTATAAAAATGACAAAATATATATCACTATTAAACGACAAGAAAGATGAAAACAGCCTTTTACTTATTACTCTTACTTTTCCTCAATCAAGAAATTTTTGCACAAGAAAATCTGCCGACAATTAGAGCCACCTCGACTAGTGTCGATATCAGAGTTGGTGACGAATATTTTGCAAAGGGCGGGTGGATATTAGACCCAACGAAAAAGCCCGACATATTTTCCATTGGTAGCAAGTGGTTGTATGAAACAAAAAGGGTAACTTTTACTACAGACTTGGATTCGATATCTTTTAACGTACAACCCGACAGCAAGTATAACTTTATCATACTACTGAACGAACAGACCCCGTGTCACATTCAAATTGCAACTCTTTCTAATCCCATATTCATGCAACCAAAAATTGCAATCCCGTTGTTAATCGGGTTTACAGTGTTTTTAGTAGGGCTTTATGCTAGTAGAAAGAAACTCAATAGCGAAAAGTTACTATACTTCGGCTACGCGGCACCACTGCTTTTTTGGTGCATGACATTTGTAAGTGGATTTATTCACGGCAACTACAATCACTTTAAAAATGTAATAAGCGAATTGGGAGCTACGGGTACAAAGTCAGAATTTTTTACTTCCACAGCACTCAGTATACTAGCATTTCTGTGCATACTATTCTCAGTAGGATTTTATGGAGTATCGCAAAAACGTAAGTTATCGGTTATGCCAGCAATCCTATCATTTAGTATGCCTGTATCAATGATTTGGGCAGGTACTTTTACGTTAGGAAATGAGTTTCATAGTTTGGCGGGTCCATTGCCATTTCTAGTAATTTTCGGCTTCCTATTGGCCTATCTATTTTGGAAGAGAGACAAAGAATTCTCAGCGTTAAGTACTATTTCCCTCATTTGCTTTTCTATCTCAGCATTGATTTTACTTAGATTTTTAAAACCATTTGGCTACGAATATGAAGGATTGATTCAACGGTTCTTTTACCTAGCTTGGGCGATTTGGACAATTTCAACTGCCTATTACCTTTCACGCAAAACTAAAGTTTGATAAGACTTCTTATGAAAAAAATAATATTACTTCTTACCTCACTTGCCTTGACAAGTATTTCATACAGTCAAGAGTCTTACCAGAAAAAATTAGACGAACTTTTCACTTTTTACCAAAAAAACAAGCTGTGCAATGGTTCGGTCTTGATTTCAAAAAAAGGAAATGTTTTAATTGAAAAAGGTTATGGTTTACAAAATATTGAATCCAACAAAAAGAATGACTCCAAAAGTATTTTTGCAATTTATTCTGTTACTAAGACTTTTACTTCAACAATGATTTTGAGATTGGTAGAAGAGAATAAACTTTCCCTTTCAGATAAACTCTCAAAATTTTACCCCGATTATCCAAATGGCGAAAGTATAACCATTGAGAATCTACTAACGCATACGGCTGGAGTGTATGACTACACAAAGGGAAACAATATGCCAGACCAAACAGAAAAGTCCTTCATCGAGTTTATGAAAACGAAGTCGTTGGATTTCCCTGTTGGCACAGATTGGAGTTATTCTAATTCTGGCTACTATTTTCTTGGTTATATAATTGAGAAAGTTACAGGTTTAGGGTATGAGCAGGCTGTCGCTAAATACATATTTAACCCTTTGCAAATGAAGCAAAGTGGCTTTGCTTTTAAAGAATTGACGAGCAATTATAAAACTACCGGGTATGAAATGCTTACAGAAAAGATACAAAAAGCATCGGTCGTTTATGACCCGCCTGGGCCTTATGCAGCGGGAGGAATATATTCTACTGTTGAGGACTTATTCAAATATTACATGGGGCTTAAAGATTATAAAATACTACGAAAGGAAACATTGGAAAAAGCATACTCACCATTTAAAAACAATTATGGATATGGTTGGATAGTCGTTCCCATGTTTGATAAAAAAACAGTTGGCCATAGTGGAGCTGGTGCAGGGTTCAGAAGTAATTTCGTACAAATCCCTGAAGATGACATTTGCATTATTTTGTTGTCTAACTGCGAGAAAGACTTGAATAACATTACAAGTGGAGTTTTGAAAATTTTGTATGATAAGCCGTATAAAATTCCACTAGAGATTTCAGTTAAAAAAGAAACACTTGAAAAATATAAAGGGGCTTATCGAGTTAACGATAATTTTGTTATTTATGTTAGCATTGAAAACAATAAGCTTACGGCACAACCCAAAGGGCAACCCAAAAGCATCATGTATGCAGAGAAAGAAAACCTATTTTACGTTGAGGAGCTAAATGGATACATCCATTTTGAAAAGAACAATCTAAGTCAAATTGATACCCTGATATTCAATAGAGAAGGACGAGACATAAAAGCAAAAAGAGTAAATGCATCTTGGGGAATTGTTGGAAGTGCCACTGCCAATGGTTGGGACGGTCTAGACATTGAACTTACGGAATCAAATAAAACAAGAATTTGGGCAATCAATAATGTGCAACTTAAAGATGGGGAAATAAAGTTTCGATTTAACAATGATTGGACTATAAATTTTGGAGATAACAAAAATGAAAACCTGAAATTTGAGGGAGATAACATTAAAATTGAGAATGGAAGTTATGACATAACATTAGATTTATCTGATGAAGATAACCCAAAATACAAAATCGTAAAACGCAACTGAATACGAGAACTAACCTCGAGGCTTTTGGGAGTAATGAAAAGGCTTGGAAAATTCAGGCCTTTATCTTTTACATTAAATCCATATCGTCTATAAAACTTTGAATCAAAAGCCAAAATGGTTTTTTAACCTCAAATCAAAAGTGATAGTAAAGGTGCTAGGGCATACATTGAAAGCTGATTCAAAATGTATAAACGATGAAACTAGTCGCCCTAAGCAGTTTACTTTTCGTTTGCTGCCAAATCTGTATTTCTCAGCCATCCGAAAACTCACTGATACCCAAAGTTGATAACAGGGTTGAGTTGTTGAGTATCGTTTTCAGGCTTGCAAAAGTGAAAGAGTTTGATGATTCTATTAATCCTACTTACAACAAAGCCATCGATACCCATTTCAAAAAATACAAGAATCACTCACTCGTAAAGTTTGTGAGCCAATTGAAGGATAGCTTGGAAATTGTTTATTGGGATGCGCCCACGCTGGCCGTTCATCTCGAACAGCCACCTAGCTTAGAGCCCCTTGTTGCGTTCAACGATAGTGTCCCTGCCACTATTTGGGGTAAGAAGGCAATACTAAGTTTAAAATTAGTCAAGCTACTAAAGCAATTTTATAGAGATGCGAAGTGCGATGATTTCTTCAAATCACAAAAGCAGTATTACGAGTCTGTCAACCAGCAGTATGAGAAGCAAGGCGTGAAACTAAACAGAAATTGGTTCTTGGGTTTCTTTGGCTTTGAGCCTACAGAGAGACACGTTGCCGTACTCGGCCTTGGCATGAGGAATGGCACTTGGTTGAAAATACATTTCCCGAGAGGCTACCCACAGACCTACACCATTTACAGAACGCTATCATATGATGCTAACGGTTTACCTAACGATTTCAACATACCGATTTACTCGCGCTTACTTATCCACGAATATATACACGCGTTTACCAACACATTAGTAGACAAAAATAGCAATGAGTTAAAAGGGCCTGCTGAAACTATTCTTAAAAATCCAGAGGTTTATAAACTAATGAAAGATACCTTCTATGGTAACTGGCAATTTCTATTGTATGAGTCGATGGTGAGAGCCTGCGCCATTAAATACCTAATGGCAAATGAAGGTACTAAAGCAGTAGAAGAGGAACTGGCGAAGCAAGAAAAGTTGGGCTTCTTTTGGATGCGAGACCTTGTGAAAGAGCTAGACAAATTTGAGAAAGACAAAAAGGCATATCCAAACCTCGAGGCATTTATGCCCCAATTGAATGTATACTTTAAGCAAGTAGCTGAGCGGATGAAAAAATAATTTCAGTGATGCAACCTTTTTGGTTACGCTAGGTACTTATTGATACTAAACTCAATTTCTATGAACCATTACTTTAAAGTATTCTATCGAAACTTTACAAAGAATAAGAGGTATGCTACCCTTAACATTGTTAGCCTAACCGTTGGCCTTACTGCCTCTATGCTGATTATGCTTTGGGTATTGGACGAACTTAGTTTCGACCAATTCCATTCAAATAAAGACAGGCTTTACCAAGTGTGGGATACACAACGCTATTCTGGAAACGTATTCACCTTTCAGGCGACACCAGGTCCGTTGGCCGAAGGTTTAAAGACACAGTTCCCGGAGATTGACAATGCCACTCGTTTAACCAGCAACTCTGGTTTGATATCATTGAATGAAAAGAGCTTTACAGAAAGTGGTATTTATGCCGATGGAAGCTTCTTCCAGATGTTTACTTTCCCGTTGGTAAGTGGAAGTGCCGACAAAGCCTTGTCCAATAACTCATCTATCGTTATTTCAGAAAGGCTTGCAAAGAAACTTTTCGGTAGCGGGGAGACACTTGGAAAGTCGATTCGATTTCAAAACAAAGAAGATTTTTTGATAACTGGTATCTTTAAAGATATACCTCAAAATTCAACCCTGCAATTCGACTACGTGCTGCCTTTTGAAGTTTTAGTGCGAGACAACAACTGGCTTACACAATGGGGCAACAATGGAATCAATACGTATGTAACCTTGCATGATGCCAAGGACGAGCAGAAGGTAAACGAGAAAATTTTCGGATTTATAAAACAGTTTAATAAAGAGTCGCTGGTAGAACTTTTCATTTGGTCATATACTAAGTCTAGGTTGCACTCCAATTTTGCCGATGGAAAGCCTGCAGGTGGAGGTATCAAGAATGTACGAAACATGGCCATTGTAGCCATCGTTATTCTAATAATGGCCATTATAAACTTTGTAAACTTATCTACTGCACGTTCGGCCGTGCGAGCTAAAGAAGTAGGTGTAAAGAAAGTGGTAGGTGCTACTCGCTGGCAATTGATTGGTCAATTCATAACAGAGTCCCTTGCTTTCACTTTCTTAGCTGCGCTATTATCAATTGGGCTCTGCTACTTGCTAATCCCATTTTACAATCAAGTTACGCAGAAGCAGGTAGTCATTAATTTTTTTGACCCGACCATGGTAATTGGTTTATTAGTGGTAGTTGTTGCAACAGCAATCTTGGCCGGACTCTATCCTGCCTTTCTGCTTTCGTCACTCAAACCATCGGCCATACTCAAAGGGAGCGATAGCAGTTCGGCAGGTGCGCTACTAAGGAAGTCATTAGTGGTAGTGCAATTTGGCATGACAGTAATTTTACTTTCAACGGTTCTTACGGTTTTTAAGCAAGTGGATTTTATCCTAAAAAAAGATGTGGGCTTCAATAGAGACAATGTTTTGATTTATAGACCAACACCCAGTGTGAAAAAGAAGAGTGAAGCTTTTTTCAATGATGTAAAAAAAATAACAGGTGTACTTAGCGTAACCTCCGCGAGGTCGGTGCCCTTTAACATTGGAAGCAATGGCGATTTGAATTGGGAAGGTAAACCCAAAGACCAACAAGTGCTGGTGCAAAAATACGGTGTCGATTATGACCTCATTCCCACTATGGAAATGAAAATGCTAAAAGGCAGAAATTTTTCGCGCGACATTGCATCGGATAGTAATGCCGTTATCATCAGCAAGCAATTAGCTGACATTATGGACTTTGATGACCCTATTGGCAAAAAAGTAGATAGCCTCAATACAATTATTGGGGTGGTTAGCGATTTTAACAGTTGGAGTTTGTATGAGAATATCAACCCGCTACTCATGTATCTAAACTACAGTAATGACAGGGTATTTGTGAAAGTTGCTTCAGGCAGCGCTAATGACGTTATCAAAAAACTGGAAGTGTTGCACAAAAAGTATGACGATGTTTTTCCGTTCAGTTCCAATTTAATGGAAGAAGGCTTCAGAAACTCCTATTCATTTGAGACCACCATGGGTAAACTATCAGGGGCGTTTACCGTGATAGGAATACTGGTTTCCTGTTTTGGATTGATTGGGCTGGTTTCCTACACTGCCGAAAAAAGAGCAAAGGAAATAGGCGTGAGAAAAGTATTGGGAGCTTCGGTCTCTAGTGTAATTACGCTATTGTTCAAGGATTTTGGCAAGTTGATTCTAGTGGCATCCATGCTTGCTGTTCCTGTTTCTTACTTTGTAGTGAACGATTACTTAGGAAAGTTTGCCTACCATTTTGAACCGAACCTTTTGCTCTTTGCTATCCCTTGCATCGCTGTTTTTATTTTGGCTTTCATATGCGTATTCTATCAATCGTTTAGGGCAGCATCCACCAATCCAACTAAAGTGCTGAGAAGCGAATAACTTATTAAATGACATTTTCAAAATCTACAGACAGTATTTACAAAAGGTATTTATTCAGAGCAGCTTCAGTACTTGCCCTCGCTGTTGCGCTTTATCATTTAGTTGGAATATTCTATCAAGTGAATACCTCACCGTGGTGGCGTCACGCTATCTTCATATTGATTTCATTATTCTGTGCCTATGGTTTCAGTAAGCGCCCACTGTACTTTCTGTATTTTTTTGCCATACTCGTAGCCCAGCAATTCTATAGTCATGGCACTAATTTGGTGTCTCAGTGGATGGGCTACAATAAAACAGATTGGGTAAGTATTTTTTTGCTGCCTCTGTTGGTGGTGCTTTTAGTGGCACTGTATTTAGAAAGAAGAAAGTGAAATTGATTAATGCTATGAAAAAAAATCTAATACTTCTTTATGCGCTAGTTTGCAGTCAGTATCTGTTCTCGCAAAAGCAATCTCAAACTATCAATCAACAACGAAATGTTGGCAGCCTCAACGGAAATGAAGAAGCACACCAAATTGACGCGATACTTTCAAAGTACCATCAATATGACCTGTTTAACGGTAGTGTTTTGGTCGCCAAAAAGGGCAAAGAGATTTTAAAGAAGAGTTATGGCAAAGCAAGTTTTTCTTGGGACATTAATAATACCCCAAGTACTAAATTTAGGATAGGTTCGCTCACGAAACAATTCACTGCTTTGCTCATACTTCAACTTAAACAAGAAGGAAAGTTAAAGTTGGAGGATAAAATACGGGACCATCTTCCATGGTATTATGCGGCTACTGGGAATAAGTTAACCATCCATCACCTACTGAGCATGACATCTGGGTTGCCAAACTATACGGATGGAATCAACTCGCAAATGGAACGAGAAGAATTAAAACCAAAAGGCTTTGCACTAAAGTATTTTAAGGACACTTTACTTTTTGAGCCAGGAAAGGACGTTCGTTACTGCAACACAGGCTATTACATTTTGGGGTTGATTATTGAGAGCGTTACCAAAAAACCGTATGAGCTTGTTCTGAAAGAAAGAGTTTTCAATGTACTCGGCATGAATAACTCTGGAATCGAAAACCCAAATCAGATAGTACCCAACTTAGCTGAGGGCTATACTTTCGGTATTGGTGAATACAATGTGCCTCATAGCATGAACATGAAAACACTCACCTTTTCGGCAGGGGCGATTTACAGTACAGTAGAAGATTTATTTCTATGGGATAAATCGTTTTATTCGGATGTGTTACTCAGTGCAGAGAACAAAAAGCTTATGCACACCAAATACTTGCCGAACTATGGATACGGGGTAGTTGTGAACTCAATAAAAAATTACTTAGGACTGAATAAAAATATTACTGTTATAAGCCATGACGGAGGGATTGGCGGGTTTTCAAGTTACATGCTTAGAATTCCTGAAGACAATATTTTTATTGTACTACTAGACAATACAAGGGCAGGTGCACGGGGTGGAGAATTAGCCGCAATTTCAAAGAACATTGTGCCCGTGCTTTTTGGAGCAAAAGCTGAGCTACCAAAACCATCGGCTTTTATAGAGTTAAGTAAAAAAATAAAATCAAAATCGCTGGATGAGGGTATAGCCTATTTTAAGTCTGCAATTGAAGTTGATAGAACAGCTTATAGTTTTATTGGTTTGGAAAATGATTTAAGTGGAATAAGCAGCATCTATCAATCAAATGGCGACTTGATTTCAGCCATTAAAATATTGAAGCTCAATGCTGATGAATTTCCGAATTCTGCCTCTGCCTTTTTTAACTTAGGTGAAGCGTATTATGTAAATCAACAATTTGACCTTGCGCTGCAGCAATACAAAAAAACGCTTGAAATAGACCCAACGAATGAGGAGGCAAAGAAGATGTTACTGAAAATTAGAAAATAGATATGCGCCAACGTTCTAATCATTGCTTCGAAATCCCCAGCGTAGTTAATATTACTTCGATATTGGTTTCGATGCAAAGTATCTTATGTTGCTTATCTAATAGAATATTCGTAGGCACTCCTTGAATCTGAAGAGCTTTTGCAAGGCCACCTTTTAAACCACCCGCGTCCCTTACTGTTAACCAAGGACTTGCATCTTTCTCAATCATTTTTAACCATTTACTTGCATCTTCATCGATAGACACTCCTATTAATTTAACTTTTGTAGTATCAATGAGTGAGATTCTTTTTTTCAATAGTTGGTTCTCATACCGACACGGACCACACCACGAAGCCCCAAAGATTATCAAATACTTTTCATGGCTGCTGTCTATTAATGAAGAGAGTTTGACCATAGAACCTTCAGGTTTATAGAAGGATATGCTATTATGTAGGTCGAGATTTTGGTCAATGCTTATAGCCTGTAGGGCATGCAATTTTTTCGCCATGCTTCTTCCTTGTTCTGACTCGCGAATGCTTTTGGGAAATAGATTGAACATGTCTAAACGTTGCTTTGGTGAAATAAGAGTGGAGAAGTCGGTGTTGAAGCCAACGAGAAACAAATTGTTCTTAACTTTATCTGCGGACTTCAAATATTTGAAAATTAGATACGTGTAGTAATCTTGATTTAAGTATTTTATCGAATCCATCTTAAAATCAAAATCACTAATTTTCCCGTTAAGAATCCTGCCACTGTCTTTCTCTTTCCATCTCATCAGCTCTAAACTATCTCGATATTTATTCATCTTTTCAAAGCTCATGAAAACGAGGGTTGTATCAATCTTGTATTTGTTAAACACCGTATCGATACATCTCGATTTCACATCACGTGTAACAGTTTGCTTTGTATCATTTTTAGATGCACAGCCGAATTGCCCGAGCAGTAGAGCGACAAGTATTTGTAGTGTTCTCTTGCGTACTAACATTTCATTTCTCTTTTAAAAGACGTGTGATCTCTAAAATGATAGCACTTCCCGAAGAAGGTCTTGGAGCATTCGTATTTGCAATAAGGCCATTTTTATCGATGAGCATATATCGCGGAATGCCACCTATCTGATAATTTTCTAATATGGGAGATACCCCTTTATCTGTTCTTGCTTCAATGATGTGGGAACCTGTCCATTCTTTGTCAGACTTTACCTTTGCTTCCCAATCTGCTTTGTTTTCGTCAATCGATACAAAAAGAAAAACGACATCGTTATCTTTCTTGAACTTGCCTTGAAGAGCTTTGGAGTGAGGTATTTCTGCTAAACAAGGTCCGCACCAAGTTGCCCAAACATCAATATACACAACCTTGCCTTTAAGGGAATTTAAAGAAACCTCTTCACCCAAAATCGAATACCCCTTAATATTTGGAGCGGGCTCTCCTTTTAAAATAGAGGACCATCGGCTGTATTTGGTGGTCATGTCCTTTTGCAATAAAGAATTTGGGTAAAGACGTTTGAATTGATTGTACGCAGAATCTATGTCATCTGTGATTCCATACTTTCCCATCCAATAGTCAATATTTTTGGCACTTAGGAACTCCTTCATCGAAGCGGGATACTGGCCTGTGTCTATTGCCCTCATAATATCCGTTACCCCATGAGCCCCTTTGTCAATATAATTCGTTTCATCGTACTGAAAGAAATATTTAAAATGCATGTACATGTGCATAATCATTGCATAATCAGCAACCCTATAGTTTAGCATTGCTGAGTCAAGAGGTGTTTTGTCTATTACGTTTAGTTCTTTTGGCAAACTATAGTTGTGCGATGTCGCATAATTCCAACTGTAGTTATACAACTTTCCTAGAATTACAATCTCATTACGTCTATCTAAAAAGCCCGCAGTACTTGCTGATATTTTTAAGCTATCTACATAAAAATTATGAAGGTATGTTTGTCTACTTTTCATCGAATCTATTCTACTTAAAAAACTGCTTTGGTCAAGTTGGAATAGATTGATACCTCCTGCATTTTCCATTTCATTTTGTACTTGCGATATTTTTTGTAGGTAGGTATTGGGTTCTGAGCCCCTGCCGCTGAGGACAATTGACCCATTGCCGCTTTCTTCAATAGAAAGATTGTAACCAGGTTCAAAATATGTCGTAAACCATTTATCTCCGTATTGAAGCGTAGCAAGTGTAGGCTTTGTCAACGAGAACTTTAACTCGTGTTTCATAGTCGAATCAATCTCGCTTACAGTAACTGGAGTCAATTGCATTGAAACCATATCAATGATAGAAAGCTTTACTTCTTTCCATTTTACTGACGTGTTTCTAAATGAGACTATAACCTCTGTACTCTGTTTTTTACTTGTGCAAGCATTTATACTAAATAGTACGACTATTAATACCACCGTGCTTTTTATTATTCGATGTATCATTCTATTCGTTTTAATGGTGTGTGTTAGTATTTCTAAAACCTAGTAAATTCTAAAATTAACTCAGCTGTTTTGGTAGGCGATTCTTCCATAGGAAGATGACCTATATTTGATAAAATCTCTAATCTACTATTGGGGATATCGGTCTTAAACCTGTTAGCGTTCTCTACTGGAACGAACTTATCTTCTGACCCCCAAATGATAAGGGTAGGCTGTATTATCCGCGGAATCATTTTGTAAAGCTCGCTCTTGGTAGAGCTACTTGCAATATCTATAAATGCTTGCCTGTTGCCTTCTCGTAAAGTCAATTCAAAATAGCGGTCTACCAACGTCTTCGTAACTCTACCTTTGTCAGCATATAGATTGAGAACACTTTTTTCGATGATAGAGCGAGGAGTGACAAAAGTTAAGACCTTATTCAGAACGGGTATTCTAGCCAACTTGAAAGCAAGTGGCCTTTCCCTTTTTTCAAGAGAGTAACCAATAGCGTCCATTATTACCAATTTCCGTACCATGGATGGTCTTTCCAATGTCACTGACCAGGAAATATATCCGCCAAGAGAATTCCCGACCAAATCACATTTGGTTACTTTTAGTTTTTCCAAAAAATTAAGAATGAATTTAGTATACGATTCGATACTGTATTGTCTATCTGGGGTAGGGCCAGTAAGCCCATATGCGGGCAAATCCAATCGAATAATTTTTCTCTTGTTACCGATTATTCTTACGACTGAATCCCAAGTGTGCAAGCTTGAGCCGGCACCATGCAAAAGAAGTAATGGTACAGAGTCTGCTTCGTTCCCTTCTATTCGATAATGCACCTGCATACCTTGCACCTCAATAAATTTTGAGTGTGTGTTGGTATATTTTGGTTTTAGTTCTTCTACTTTCATGTCTTTGTGCCCAAACCAAAAACATAGAAATACAGCTATCATTACTATGGTGGTTAGTAAGGAAAAAGGAATCATTTTTAGTTTATTCAGTTTCATATTTATAAGAATCGTTACCCTATATTTTTGTGTTTTAAACTTGTACGAATTGATTAATCAATCGTTTTGTAGTCAATTAAAAATCATTTTTCCTCATGGTATTCATCCTCTAAGTTGACCGCCCAAAGATTATCTTTTTCAACCACGTTATTGATGATATTTTCAACTGCTTTAATAGCCGTGAGCATCGAGTGGTCTTGGTTATTATATTTATGCATCCCATTCCTTCCTATCAAGAAAAGGTTTTCAATTTTATCAGTAAACTCTCGTATTTTACTAAACTCAGAATATGTTCCAAAATATGCAGGATATGCCTTTGGCATTCTTATAACCGTATGGTCAAGCACATCTTTGTTCTCAATTATATCAATCTCACATAACTCGCTTATTGCAAAAGCTGTGAGTTCAACATCACTCATTCTCCATAATTCTTCACCTTCATTACAAAAATATTCTAACCCTAACCATACGGTGTTTGGATTTTTAACCATGTAAGGACTCCAGTTATTGAATATCTGCAATCTCCCAATTTTAACATCAGGCTCTTGTATGTATATCCAGTTATCCTGAATTAAATTTCTGTTCCTTGCATCTTGTACTTTCAACCTGTTCAACAGCAACCCTACCGTAATAAAATCACGATAGACCAATCCGTTCGCTATTGACCTTACGTCTCTTGATACACAGTTGCCTAAGCTTTCGATTAAATCTTTAACAGGCATGGTAGAAAAAAAGTAATCTCCACTCACGCGGGTTTGAGATTTTGTTACAATATCTTCAAACACTAACTCTTGTACACGACTCTCCGATTGAAGTTGAAGTTTTACTACTCTTTTGTTTTTATAAATTCTACCTCCGCTGAATTCAACAATTCTAGCTACTTCTTCCCACATCTGGCCAGGGCCATACTTGGGGTATAAAAATTTTTCGAGCAGACTTGTCTCTACATTCTTTTGATGTAAATCATTCAGCCTTCTAAACTTACTCATCACAAAATGCATTATGGCCTTCATTATTGAAAGCCCTTTGATACGCTGCTTTCCCCATTCGGCTGAAATCATGTTACATGAAACCCCCCATACTTTTTCAGTATAGTCTTTAAAGAAAATCAAGTACAAGGTTTTGCCGAATCTATTGATTAGAAAATCCTCTAAGGTTTTCTCTTGACGAATAGGAAACAGGACTGCCTTTAAATAGCTAAACAAAACTGAAATTGACTTTACTATGCCAATATTGGAAATAGTCTCGAAGGAAAGAGAGATAGGATAATCAAAGAATTTACGTAAAAAATAAATTCTTGAAACTCTATTGCGCACGAGCATGACGTTATCTTCAACAAGCGAATTTGGTTTCTCGCTTAGAATTCTGATAGCTCTAGATTTGTTTTGATAGGATACAATAGTCGAACCATTATTGCAATCTCTCTGAATTGGGAGGATGTTCTCCCACCAATCCATTATTCTATCAGATTTAGAGAAGAAACGATGGCCACCAATATCTATTCTATTCCCTTTATAGTTGACAGTTTTGGAAATGCCACCAATATCATTTGACATCTCAATTATGATGGGCTTAATATCAGTGTGCTTAACCAATTCATAAGCTGCGGTAAGACCGGCTGGACCTGCCCCAATAATAATGGCAATTTTAGTTCCCCTGTTTTCCATGTATTTTTTCACTACTTTTTGGATAGAATAATGTGAGGTTTACTATTAGTAGTGGAAATACCAATAGAAGCAGATTGACTGGAATTACGTACCTATATTCAAAAGGGCTTGCAAAAACAATAAACGTGCTATATGCCAATGCAAACGCTGCGATAAAAAGTAATGTGTTTACATATTCTTTTTTCAGCGTAATTTTTTTTCGATTGTAGAATAGCAAGATGGGTGCTAATGCG
Source organism: Cytophagales bacterium (assembly GCA_013298505.1). Taxonomy (GTDB): domain Bacteria; phylum Bacteroidota; class Bacteroidia; order Cytophagales; family Cyclobacteriaceae; genus ELB16-189. Next base: position 1,077 of record JAAFHY010000046.1, on the reverse strand, counting down.
AAAAGAATCCAATTAAGTAGATTATAAATGCAAAAATAGGGTCTAAGCTTAGTGAAGAATTTGCCATCTGAGAAATCAATTCCAAGCTTTATTCCATAATACGCATTGAACAGATTGTCTGACCTCATCTGAGTTTTTGCCCCAATCAGTCCCATACTTTTTTGTGGGTACAACACATTCCTAGCATTTGGAATGATGTAGTACTTTAGAAATTCACTTGGGTGTTCTTTGATTATATAACTTCCTACTTTCGCAAATTCCTGCCCGCTAAGGAGCCAGCTCTGTTGATAGCTGATGTTTAGTGCCTTCATCTTATCGTAGGCATACTGCTTGAGGGGACTATCTTTAGCCCACATAAGTTTGGCACTAACCTCGTTACCGAAAAGTGACTTGTCGGCTTTTTCTATGTACTCGAAAAATACTTTTATCAAAACATCATTACTTCTTTCTGTATCGATGTTTGTATGCGGAATCACGTGAAGCGCATTGCAAACCAATTGCCATCCACTAAATCCTGAAAACACACTAATACCAAAGTTTCTCTTATTAGTTGATATTGTCGATTTGTAGAAATAAACTGAAACAAAGAAGCATAGGCATATAAGTACAAGCTTATAGAGTAGTCTATTAAAAGCTAAATGAATTAACCCTGCTGTAAATAGTGGATAAAATAATGCCGTGTAACGTACCTCAAGTGCAAAGTATAGAACTGCCAGATGACCAATAACTATCAATACATTGCTTGTGAATAAAATCCAGATCCCAGTAGTAATCCAGATAATAGTTAGGGAACAGAATAGAGAGTCACTTAAAAGTGAGTGTGCTAGATAAAGACTGGGGATTGAAACAATGGAAAATAGAGAAAATATGTGCCAAATTATTCTCCTGTGAAAAGTGAAAAAGAATTTGATTGTGTATGTAAAGAAAATAGTTGCTATCGCCAAAAGTAAAAACTGAATAGCACCAACCATTTTTATCGAAGAACTGATAGAGTGAATAAAGGATAGCAATGCTGAATAGCCGTATGGCCTAAAAGCACCCATTGAATGCTCCTTGGCACAATGAACATAATTTGCT
>JAAFHY010000045.1:10267-27429 GCA_013298505.1 Cytophagales bacterium | reverse complement strand
TCTGATCTTTGTTGGCTGTGGGGTACTCTTGATGCTTCACATCGCGTCCCCGCTCTAGCACTAGAGTCTTCAACCCTTTTTCGGTAAGCTCTTTAGCTGCAATACCTCCGCTAATTCCAGTTCCTACCACAATGGCATCGTACGTGTTTTTGTTTTCTGCTTCGGTGTTCAGGTTCATATTTTAAGAGTAAGGTTAGAGGGCATTTTTAATTGAGGCTCAAAAGGTAAAAAAAAAATATTCCCTACTGCATCCATTCGTCACTTTTTTTAGAACAATTGTAAGGCATCCTAGAATCTCTCTTCTACACCTAGCCCAAAAAGGGCAAAGTCGTACTTTACAGGATCGCGTTGATCTAGCAATTTGAGGTTGTTGGTAAGTTCAACTGCTGCTTCCCAGTCTACTTGTTTGCGCTTTAACAGCTTTAGCTTTCTGGCAACGCGCTCTACGTGCAAATCGATGGGGCAAATTAGTTGCGAAGGGCTGATGCGGTTCCATATACCAAAGTCTACACCCGCTTTGTCATTCCGAACCATCCATCGAAGGTACATATTGATGCGTTTACATGCCGATTTACGATCGGGTGTAGCTAGATGCTTTCGGGTTCGGTTTGGAAAATCGGGGAGATTAAAAAAGGCGTTATGAAAATTTCTAATTCCATTCCCAATCGTACTATCTGTTGGCGGAACAATAAACAATTTTTCGAGCGATGATTGCTTTTTATACAATTCGCTCAACGCTTCAATAAAGTAAAGCGCATCGGTAGCGTTAAATGTACGATGCTTAAACGTGGTGAAATGCTTTAAGTCGGAAGGCTTATGGTTTACGATAAAATCGTATGGTGCTTCGTCCATCCACCGCATCAATTGGTTGGTTTTATTGATAATGGTAGCTCGCTGTCCCCATGCTAAAATTGAGGCGAATAGGCCAGCTATTTCAATATCTTGTTTTTTAGAAAAGCGATGTGGAATCGAGATCGGATCCAATTCAAGAAATTTTGGCTGATTAAACTGGCTAACTTTAGCATCTAAAAATTCTTTTAAACTTAAGATGTGTTGAAGTTGCTTAGTAGTCATTCTGGATCCCTGAATTTTTAATTCTTGATTGCTCTAATTTGAAAAAATGCCTGTTGGATGAGATGATGAAAGACCAAGAAATGTGAGATCAACGATCTTCCGAAAACCTAATCTCCACTCTTCTATTTAAGGCGTGATCTTTCTCCTCCTTTCCCAACGATAACGGCTTTTTCTTGCCTTCGCCAACCACGGAAATTCGCTTGGTTTCAATTCCCTGTGTAATCAAATAATCGGCCACTTGCTGCACACGCTGCTTCGATAGTTTTAAATTATACTCGTCCGTACCTCGCTCGTCTGTATGGCCTGTTAGAGTAATCTTCCAGTTTGGTTTCGACTTGATAACAACTAACCATTTATCTAATTCAATAAATGAGTTGTCTACTAGCTGATAACTATCAAACTGAAAAGAGATATTATTCAACACATATGTTTGTTCTACTTTTATTTCCGGATAGCCTACAATGATTAATGGTTTTTCAACTTTAGGCTGATCAAGTCTGGTAACACGTACATCATCTATGTAATAGTAAGCAGCGGTATTCAGCATGGCTTCTTTTGCCTTTGAAAAAGTAATATGGAAAATTCGTGTTGTATTATTGTCAGAGAAATTACCGATGGTCAAAAATCTCTCCCCGCCCTTTGCCTTCATCATGTAGCCACATTTCGCCCAAACCCCGGTTGTGCGTGTATAAGGTGCAGCCAGCACTAGCTCATAGGTTGGTTTTGAATAAACTACAAAGTCATCTATTCTGCGTTTGGCAGAATCTGATAAATAAAACCCGATGCGGTCGATGCTGTATTTTGAATTGGAAGACAACTTATAATAAAATTCGATGTAGTACTCTCCGTTTGCAACAAGCGGTTCAATCAATTCCGTTTGTAAGTATTCGCGGTATCCGTTTTTGGTGTAGCAATAGATTCCGGCATAGCCCACCCCATTGTATGCTTTTGATTGACCAGCCCAGTTGGTTGGCACGCTAGCATCGCCTGTGCTGCAGACATTGAATAAATCAGGAGTTCCTCTGTTGGCCGAAAACCATCCGGGTGCTAATTTTTCAGTGAGCTCGTAGTTATACGAACCGGGGCATTTAAAAAATTGCTCGAAGCTGCCGTTGGCAACTAAATTTTGTGCGCTGCCGTCAGTTGCCAATAAAAAAATAAAAATAATGGTAACTGGTAGAATACAAAATTTGTGCGATCGTGCCAAACAATTATTTGTAGTAAGTGACTTCTACTTTAAACTTTGCCTCCGTTGCGCCCAATCGGTCATACGCAGATTTAGATATCCGCATAATTACGTCCGCATCTGCGTAAGCAGGAAGCGTACCCGTTATACGAACAAAAACTTCTTGATTGTTTACCGTGTTGTGTACTTTCAAAATGGTTCCCGCTTTTATGGTTCTATGCTGTGCCAAGTATTTTCGATTTCCTTCTGTGCCAGCCAATAGCTCGGCCATGCCCAACTCTTTCACTTCATCGGTGCCAATTACTTTTTCAGAAACTTGAAGCGTTGCCGAAGTAGTTACCGAAGATGGCGCATTAGTTACTTGCGAACCAGCATTGAAGGTAGGCCGCACTACATAAATCATACTGCCAAGCTTCAACTCATCCGAAGAAAGATTGTTCCATTCTTTTAGCTGCGAAACCGTAACACCATATTGCCGCGCAATAGAATACAGTGTTTCCTTTACCGCCACTGTATGGGTTGAGGAAACGCTCTTAATGTCAAGTTGCTTAGGCACCTTGGCCAATACCGATTTGCTACTGACCACTAGATTTTGGCCAAGCGAAATTTCATTTTCCGTTATATTGTTCAATCGCTTTAGATCGTCTACCGAAATCCCATATTGCCTCGCAATGCTGTAAAGCGTTTCGCCCTTTTGCACCGTGTGATTGCCGCTTTGATTTGGTGTGGCGGCTTTCGTCAAAACCGGAACACGCAATAATTTACCCACCGAAATACCTCCTTCGGAAGAAGGATTATTCTCCAGAATAACAGTTACAGCTACACCATATCTACGCGAAATAGAATAGAGGGTTTCCTTTGCATCAATTTGATGGATGATAAATTGTTTGCCGTTAATGGTTTCAATACGTAACGAATCGGCCGGAGCGGCTGACCAAGAAAGAAAAATAAAAAGCAGTTTTATCATAAGGTTCAATCAATGCGAAAAGTTACCACTTCTGGTACGAGATAAAAAACGTTTTTACAACCAAGTGTATTACTTTTGCTGGTAAATATTCTTACCATGATTAAATTAATTGGAAGTGTGTGGCTGATGTTGTTATTGACCGCTGCATGGGCACAAAAAGCCGCCCCGCAGGTGATGGTCCTAGAAATACGTGATGAAATTGACCCACGCATGTTGCGGCAGGTAAAATTAGGACTTGCGCATGCCGAGAAAATCAAAGCCGATTACATTATCATTGACATGGACACCTATGGCGGAGTACTGACCGATGCCAAGGAAATTGTAGACTTAGTGATGGCCATAAAAAAACCAATTTGGGTATTTATCAATTCTGATGCAGCCTCAGCCGGAGCGCTCATTTCTATTGCGTGCGATAGTATTTATATGATGCCCGGTGCAAGTATTGGCGCAGCTACCGTAGTTGAAGGCGATGGCCAGCAAGCGCCAGACAAGTATCAATCGTATATGCGATCCATTATGCGATCAACGGCTGAAGTAAATCATCGCGACCCACGCATAGCCGAGGGGATGGTAGACGACCGCATTGTGATAGACAGCATTAAACAGGCGGGCAAGGTAATTACCTTCACAACATCTGAAGCTCTTAAGTACGGCTACTGCGAGGCCAGCGTTACTTCCATCGAAGAAATTTTAAAGAGAAACAAAATTGCAGATTATCAATTGCATCGTTTTCAATTGGGTGCTACCGAAAAAATCATTGCCTTTTTTCTAAATCCTTTTATCAGTGGTATTCTGATTTTAATAATCCTTGGCGGGATTTACTTTGAGCTACAAACTCCTGGTGTTGGCTTTCCGTTGTTTGCTGCCATTACGGCACTTATACTTTACTTAGTTCCCTATTACTTAAATGGTTTGGCCGAATACTGGGAAATCATTGCGCTGTTTGTGGGGATTTTATTGCTGCTCGCAGAGATTTTTGTTATTCCAGGGTTTGGCGTGGCAGGTATTCTTGGTATTTCGCTTACGGTAGTTGCCATGATCTTGATTATGCTCAATAACGATTTTTTCAATTTTGAATTTGTGCCGATGGGCGATATTGTGATGGCCACATTTGTTACGATGGGTGGAATTTGCGGAGGAGTAGTCTTACTATTTGTTGGCGGTGCCAAGCTTACTGAAACCAAAGCATTTCAGCGGATGGCACTTACCGATACGCAAGAAAGTACGCAAGGCTTTTCGGTAAACACTACCACTATGGGCATGTCTGGCAAAACAGGAATTGCACACACGATCTTACGACCAAGTGGCAAGGTTAGCATTGATGAACAAGTTTATGATGCCTTTACCAGAGGAGAATTTATAGAAAAAGGAGAAGCGATTGAAGTAATCGGTACCGAAGGGGTTACGCTAAGGGTGAAGAAAATAATTCGGTGATTTATTAATTCGATGACTCGGTAATCCAACCAGTTGAAAATGATACTGCACTTTCCTTGAATCTAGTATCAAGAATCCAGTATCAAGTATCTAGCATCAAATCTCAATATGAAAAAATGAAAATAATCGGAATCATCCCTGCCCGCTACGCATCTACCCGATTTCCCGGAAAACCTCTTGCTGACATTGGAGGTCAGTCGATGATTGAGCGGGTGTATAAACAAGTAAAAAAATCGAGGGCGTTAAGTAAAGTTGTAGTAGCCACAGATCATGAGCTAATTTATAACCACGTAAAAAAGTTTGGTGGAGATGCCTGCATGACCTCCACCAATCACCCAAGTGGAACGGACCGTTGCTATGAGGCGCTGATGCTAGGAAATGAGAACTACGATTATGCTATAAATATTCAAGGCGATGAGCCTTTTATTCAAGCCGATCAGATTGATTTGCTAGCCGCTAACCTAGACGGGCAAACACAATTGGCAACATTAATTAAAAAAGTAGACACCTACGAACAACTGAACAGCAACAGCGAAGTGAAGGTAACTTTTAACACAGCCAATGAAGCATTGTACTTTAGTCGAGCTATTATTCCATATGTTCAAAAAGTAGATGTTACGCAATGGCTTTCTCATTATGAATTTTACAAGCATGTGGGTATGTACGCTTACCGAACTGATGTTTTGCGTGAGATTACAATGCTAAAACTCTCTTCGTTAGAGCAAGCCGAATCGCTCGAACAACTTCGTTGGCTGGAACATGGTTATAAAATTAAAGTAGCTAAAACAACTGTAGAGACTATGTGCGTAGATACGCCAGAAGAACTAGAGATTGCCCGAAAACTCTTTGCAAAAATGGAATCTTAAAGCGATCACTCGGGCCAATCAAGTGGGTTTAGGAAATAATCTGTTCTTTCTTTCGTTGTTGTTTAACAAAGGCTTCTCCAAAAGATAGTTTTTTGTTGAGTGCAGATTTTTCGTCTACCAAGCGCCAAAAGGGCGTAACTTTGCTGATGGGTGTTCCTTTTTCAATTTGCTCGTGTGCAGCCTCAGATACAATTCGTAAGAAAATTCCGGAAGTGACCGGGCAAGTATAATCCGCTCCATATTCTACTGCAAGGTCTTTGCGCATTGTGGCCAATCTTCCACTTTTTCCTTTCGGGATTTGGCGAACATATTCATCAATGATTTGTGGAGTGGCGATGAGCATCTTCGCTCCCGCTGGCATATCGGCAAAATCCTTTTCGAGTTTCTTTACCATATGCATTTTGGTAGGGTCGCTGACTCTGTCTGTCCACGATTTTCCCCTAGTCGATTTCATGGTTACTTCTTTCGGAAGTGCTTTCTTTGCCATATTGCTTGCTTCTATTTCTCAACAAAATTTCGCATCGCTTCAAAAATCATTTTCCAGTTTTGCTCAGAGTGTTCGCGTGTTTCTTCGGTTACACCATCCTGAATAATTTGCAAGTTCGTTATGCCGTCATTTTCTGTCACTTTGTAAGTTACTGTTTGATAATTCTCGAGCTTATCTTCTTTGCCCGACATACTGCTCCAGTAATCAAATTGAATCAAGTTCTGAGATTCAAATTTAAGAACAGTGCCTTTGTCTTCATAGGCTTTCCCTTCCCACTCACCCACAAAACGGATGGGACCTCCCACCCTCCAATCAGTAATGAGATTAGTCCCAAAAAAATATTGTTTAATTTCAGCCGGGTCAGTAAGTGCTTTCCAAACGCGAGCTTTCGAGGCTTTAAAATCAATGGAAACTTGAGCGGTGAGGTTTGATTTCATAAAACTTTTTGGGTTAGTAGGTGTGATTAGAACGGTTAGTCAGGTAATTCGTGACACTCAAAACCATGTTGATTTAATAAACTTATTGCTTGATGTGACTCCAAACTATTCGAAACAATACGGAGTATCTTATCAATATCATCCAGCGCAAAGTTCCATTTGCCCCTACCAGCAAGAGAGTCAATTTTAGACTTTAAGACTCGCACTTGCTTACTAGACTGTACCGAAGTGGAAAATATCAGTACTTCCATATTAATTATTTAATCCCCATTTGAATCTCAGTAACATTAGCTTCAGGGTTTACAAAGTCAGCGTTTACATACAACTCCCTAGTAACCCCAATCGGTTGTAATTGCTGCTCGTCCATAAACCGCATCAACTTTCCATAGCTCTGCGGAATTTCTGTCCAGCCGCCTTCATGTGTCAACGTCACGCACTTGAACTTTTCCGTGCGTTTGAAATGAAACTGACCATCATAGTCAGCAGGGATTTGATCTACCGGCAGCGCTACCTCCAGCGTAAATGTTTGCGATTCATCGCCTGTAAAACCGGTGTAGTGCCAATGCACAGGACCCGACACGTGCAAGTTCAGTCGCACGGCTTCTTTAAATAAATCCTTCGCTACGGGAATAAAATTGATGAGCTCCGTTACTTTCGTCTCCGCACGATGAAAGAGAAAATTGATGGGCTGAAATTCTCTCAGTTTGGGTGTGTTGTCTGTTTGCATATTGCTAAATTTTTATCAAATCAACGATGGCGGACTGACAGCCCTATGTCAACACGAAAAATACTTTACAATTATTTTTTAATTTTTTTTAATTAGAGTGACAACCCTATGTCAGTAGTGACTAAATAAAACAGGCCTCGTCTTATCGGCTTTGCGTTCCTTCGTGAAATTTGCGGTTCAAATACTTAAACCCTTAGGTACGCTGAAGGTAAATTTTGGATAGGCAGAATTAACTCACCAACAGATAGCCAACCCCAAATAAAATCACAAAAAACAAGGTAGACAACGCCATTTGTTTGAGATAAGGGTCGAGTTCGTGTGATGGTTTTTGTGAAATTGAAATGCCGTTTTTGATAAACAGTGGAGCGGATAGCAAAAATAAAAATTGCCAAGGCGATTGATAATTAATAATCGTGTATATGAAAGTAGTAGCTAAACCAGTCATCAACAAAACCCAGTGATAAAGAACCGCTTTCTCTTTTCCGATGCGTACGGGTATCGAAAATTTTCCTGCTTCTCTGTCGGATTCAATATCGCGGATATTGTTGATGTTGAGGACAGCAATCGAAAATAAGCCACAGCTCATAGCTGGTAGGAGTTCCTTCCAACTAATGGAATGGGTAAATAAAAAATAAGAGCCCATCACGCCCACCAATCCAAAGAAAAGCAATACCGAAACATCGCCCAAGCCAATGTAACCATAGGGTCTTTTGCCAACGGTGTAACCAATGGCCGCTAAAACACTCAACAGGCCCAAACCAAAAAAAGTGGTAAAGCCTTTCCAGTTGGTGCCGAACGAAATCCAAAGTAAAAGAAGGCCGCTTGCTAAACTAAGAAGAACAAAAACAATCACGGCATTACGCATGCTCGTTAATGAAATTGCGCCCGACTGCACGGCACGCTTCGGCCCTTTGCGCCCTGCATGGTCAGCACCGTTTACCGAATCGCCATAATCGTTGGCGAGATTGGAAAGTATTTGCAGAAAAATGGTGGTGATGCAACACAATGCGAAAATACTCCCATTGAACTTATTCGCATAGGCTGCCAAAAAACCAGCCATACCAATACATGAAAGCGACAGCGGCAATGTGCGTAGGCGGAAGGCGGAAAGCCAGGCTTTTGTATTCATTGATTTTAGTCGTGCAAATATACAAACGGAATCAACAGACCTCTCGAATGAAAAAAGTTTGTTTATTGAAACTGATGGAATCGCCCGGCTTCTTGCCGATCATCATTTGACCAATGGGCGAAGCAGTTGAAATCGCCAAACACTCAATTTCATTTATCGTTAGTTTGCCAACGGCTACACCAATGAAATAATAGGCTTGATCGGTTTGAACCAAACTTCCCATTTCTACACTTGTGGAATTTTTGTCGGGTTTGATGCGGTCGAATGCCTCGCGCATTTTCAAGGCCTCGGCCACTTGTGTCGCTGCTTTGTCGCGCTCTAGTTGCGCCATGGCGCGACCCGTTTCATACTTATCACCTGCGCTGCTTTTTTCTTCTTGGTTGGCCGATGCTTGTGCTTCGTTCATGGCCGCTTTTGCCAATGATAGCCTTTCTTCAATCACGTTTTTGCAAGCGGCATAGACCAAAGGCTTTAGTTGGACAAGTTTCATCAACTAACCTTGATAAAGTTTGAGGCTTTTTTGATAGGCCGCATAAACGCCAACGGCCGTAACAATCAATGATACCACCATGAATGCTGGAATGTAAAACAACTGACTTTCTCCTTTGATGTAGAGCGCCAAAAACATTCCGCCTACGGAAATGACACCAGCCATGATGGCGTAGACTTTGGTGTTGTAATACCACGCATAGGGAAAAAAGTGTGCACCCGTAATAACTACATAAACAAATACAAAATTTTCAGGGCTACGCAGCAATACAAAAATCAAAATTGGGAAGTAAAACAGTTGTGCGAAGTTGAGCCAAAGTCCAAGCGATTCCAAAGGATTGTTTGGTACTACCCAATGGGTATTAAATACTTTGGAAAATACCCACGCCAATGGTAACATAACTCCACCCACTATAAATGTCAACACACATTTGTCGTACGTTCTGAATGAAAGCGTCCAAATGATGGTAATGAGTGTCCAAACTACTGAAGCGGCTGCAATAAAATTAACTCCGTTTTTTGCTTTCACTGACAATTCAAGTTTGTAGTGGTCGAGTGAGTTTGGTTTTGTCTCCATAGATAAATATTTATTAACGAGTTCTGATGCTATTTATAAGTGACGGCCGGCAAGTGATAGTAGTGGAAATCCCACGCGCCTCGCGTGGATTGCAACGGATAGCCCGGTGGCCACTGCGCATCGCTTGGCCATGCCGCATATAAGTCTTTTTAATAATCACTAAATCCCCAACATCGATTTCAATTTTACATATCCCGTTTTGCTTACGGGTATTTGCACGCCTGTGCGCAAGATGGCCAAGTGGGTTTCTTTTTGATACGGTTCAATCTTGGTGATTTGATTGATGTGTACGATGTATGAGCGATGGACTCGTACAAACTGCTGCGGGTCGAGCGTCTGCTCGTAAAAGTTCATGGTTTTGTTTTTCAAGAACGAGCCCTCGGCAGTGACCACTTTTACGTAATCATCATCAGCTTCCAAATATTGGATGTCGTGCACGGGAATGATTTTCACTTTGCTGCCCGTTTTCACTACCACTCTGTTTTGCTGTGCGGTGGTGGCCGACATGGTGTTGAGCACACTCTCAACTTGTTGTGGAGTGGTGGGCGCAATTTTACTTTTCCATTTCAGCACCGCCTCGCGAAAGCGCTCTTCGGGCACGGGCTTTAGTAAATAATCGACTGCGTTAGCCTCAAATGCTTTGATGGCGTATGAATCGTAGGCCGTAATAAAAATTACTGAAGGTTTCCCATCGACCAACTCCAACATTTCGAAGCCATTGATTTTTGGCATTTGAATATCCAGAAAAATCAAGTCGGGCTTGTGTTCTTGAATGGCCTTCACGCCTTCAAAGCCATCACCACACTCTTGCACTACTTCGATGTCGTCAAAATACTTTAGATAAGCTTTGATGATTTCACGCGCAAGTGGCTCATCGTCAATTAAAATTACTTTAGTCATATTTCTCTGGCAAAATCAATCGTACAATAAATTTATTCTCTTCAATACGCGTAGTCAACAAGTCGTTGCGTGAGTAGAGCAAGTACAATCTTCTCTTCAAGCCGCTCAAACCAAAACCACTTCCCTCGGAAGGTTGCATGTCTTCGTCAAACGGGTTGGAGATTTCTATCAATAATGAATCACCTTCACGTTGTGTGTGCAGGTTGATAACCACTTTGTCGGTAGTGCCGTACAATCCAAACTTAATGGCATTTTCTACTAATGGCTGAAGGAGCAAAGGGGGAATGAGCCATAATTGAATTTGTTCGTCCAAATTCATTTGCACTTCTAACCGATGGCCGAAGCGCACGCGCTCGATGGACAAATACAAACGAAGATAATCGGCTTCTTGTGCCAGCGTAATCCACTGTTCATCGGCACGCTTTAAGGTGGCGCGCAAAAAATCAGAGAGTTGCTGCACCATCTCGCGCGCTTTGGGTGGTTGCACTAAAATCAATGCGTTGATGGAGTTTAAACTATTGAACAAGAAATGTGGTTGCAACTGCAATTGTAATTTTTGCAATTCGGCTTCTTTCGCCATGCTCTCGGTGGTTGATTGTTGATGCAGCGAACTTTCAAGCTCGAATGAACGATTGTAAAACAAAAGCAGGACACCCGCAGCACCAATAAGTAAAAAACCAACCGCGGATCGAACGGGCACGGTTTGGCTTAGAAATGGTAAGTAGGCTTCGTTGCCTTTGCCAAGATATTCCAACGCAGGCAGGGCAATCCAATATTGAAGCACTACCAACATTAACGCCAAGCCCGCCACAAATTGATATTTGCCAGTCTGAGGAGTGTATCGGGTAATGATTAATTCCATGACGGCACACGAGAGCATGACCCAATTGACGGAGATAAGCGCATCCCAAGTCGACAAACTCAACTCAAAACCATACCACCGATGGAGTAGCCACGTTTGAAATCCCCATGCGATTACACCGGTAATTAGAATCGGTAGTCGCTTGATGGCTTTTGCGGGAATCCTGAATCGCATGTCAATTCTTCAACGTAAAAGAGCGCGATATTTCATCGCCAATTTTTCGGTAACGTTCTGTCGTAGAGACTTCGGTTGTTAATGTAACCAAATAGGTTTTTTCATTATCAATAAAACAGATTGAAGAAATATTCAAATGCAATTCGTTTTGAGCCATCTCATAATCCACTTTAAAAAAGCTTTTTTCTTTTAAACTAATTATCTTTGATTCAATCACTTTCGAAATAGATGGAATGTTTGAAAGCTGAGAATCAGTAATTTGTTTATAACGTTCAAGGTCTATTTTTTGACCTGCTAAGTTTTGAATTATCACGTTTACATTTTCGCTGAATTTGTCAGCTTTGTCAACCAAAGGCGAAAACATAATCACTTCTGTATTCATCATTCTAGAACTATCTAATCTCCAGGATTTAGGATAGTTAATTTGGTAGCCCTTAACTTTAAACTCTTGATTCGCCACCTGTTCGTCAATCTGAGAATAAGCAACTAGACCATTTGATAGAGACAGAAATATCAGAAAGATTCGCATTTTATTGATGTTGATTGAAAATTAATTCCGTCTTCACTGAAAGCGCAGCAAGATACTCGTTTACATCTTTTGGTTCGCTAGTGGTCGAATAAATTTCATCACCATCCTCCAACGAAGGCAGCGGCACGACATCCACCACATTCACAAATTTCCAAACCACTTCTTCTCCCACACTATTCTTGCACTTATATTCCAGCAAATGACCTACGATGCTTGCCTTCTCACGCGCCCATCCGTATTCGTCCGCACGAATCAACCGAAGCTGTTCGTCAAACTGTGGTGTATGATTACCCACTCCACTGATGACTTGATAGACTAATTTGGCGATGTACCAGTTCATGATGTTGCTTGCGATTAAAGAAGTTGGAATTTAGAAGTTAGAATTAGTCTTTGGCATTGTCAATTGCCTATTTGGTGCCAAGGGTTTTATCAACTCGACCTTGCCTACCGCTTACTGCCAACTGCCTACTTTCATTAATGGCTCTTAATCTCCACTCCGCCAAACATCGCAAAGCCAGTCAACACCACTTTCTTTTCGGGGCTGAAGGAAGTAGGTACGCTGCGTTTATCATCTACACCTCCCAATACTGCGGTGATGTCTGATTTCAATTGCCAGTTAGCAGGGATGATGATTTTTGTTCCACCAAAAAGTTGCACGGTGTCAATCACCACTGTTCCATTGATATCCGCCTGGCTCAAATCAATTTCGGTACCGCCAAAGATGCAAGTAGATTGCCCGCCTTTGAATGATTTGGAAAACACCTTGCGTTTCGCTCCACCGAACACAGCCGTCATGTCGAAGTAATCGTCATCGCCACCGTCCATGGTCAATATGCCATCACCTTTTATCCAGTTTTTTTTTCTGGCTTCGCGCGATGCACCGCCTAACAACGAGCGGCCAACTATAAATCCGCCCACAATCATAATTGCTAAAGGAAATTTTAACCTGTCTAAATCATAAGGGAAACCGGGTATCTCATCAATAAGCAGAAATCCACCTACCAAAATCAAAATCAACCAACCAATTCCTTGGAATTGTTTTTTGACGCCAATGACGACACCAAGGGCAATTAAAAATGTTCCTATGGAAAATAACCATCTAGGAAAATCGAATAGGTCAAGCTTATCCAATAACAAAAAAGACCCAATAGCCAAGATAATCGCCCCAGCCCATACGCTGTTGCTGATTTTTTTAGGTTGCTCGTTCATAACTTTTAAATTTTATATCAAAACTAACGCGCTGAGGCTTGCAGGGATACCAAAACTAGGTTAACGGAGGCAAAAAGTCGGTGAAACCGGAAGGTGGAGGGGGTGAAATCAGAGTGTCAGAAGTAGGCAGTTGGCAGTAAGCAGTCAGCAGACGTTAGGGTTTACATAAATTGACAAGTTGACAAAAGGGCAATTGGCAAATGAGTAATAAAAGTTGGCGGTTCTAGCTTGAAAGCTACTTAGTAATCTTCACTACAATCTCCTTATCCAATGGCTTTACTTTCGATGGGAAGAAGGCAATCACATTGCCGGCTTTGTCAATGATGTATTTGCAAAAATTCCAAGAGGGAGATTTGCCCGATTTGGCTTCTAGCCATTTATAAAGCGGGGCTTTGTCGCTGCCCTTCACTGAAATTTTATCGAACATCTGAAACTGTACACCATAGTTCTTTTGGCAGAACGATGCAATCTCTTCACTGCCTCCCGGTTCTTGCCATAAAAAATTATTCGCAGGAAAGCCCAATACTGTTACTTTATCGCCATATAACTCATGCAATTTTTCTAAATCTTCGTACTGGTAGGTGTACCCACATTTCGAAGCAGTGTTGACAATCAATAAGTTTTTCCCTTTGTACTGAGCAAAATCAATTTCTTTGCCATCTAGCGCTTTCATTTTAAAATCATATATGCTGCCTGACACATTTTGCGCTTTTACTTTTGAAAGCTTTTCTGAAAGGAAGGTTAAAATACTCATGATAGACAAGATTAAAAATATAGCAACTAAAAACCGTTTCATTTCAATTCGTTGAGGATGGCCTCATCGCCTGGGTTGACACCTGACGCAAAAAATTTAACAGTGCCATCTGGCTTCACCAAATACTTGCAAAAATTCCAAGTTGGTTCTTTGCCCGATTTCTCTTTCAAATATTGATACAACGGATGTTGATCGCTGCCCTTCACGGATATTTTCTCAAACATCTGAAAAGTAACTCCGTAATTCTTCTTGCAAAACGTAGCAATCTGCATGTTGCTGCCGGGCTCTTGGCCTCCAAAATTATTGGCAGGAAATCCCAACACGGTAATTTTGTCACCAAACTTTTCGTGCAATTCCTGTAAGTCGGCATACTGTGGCGTGTAGCCACACTCGGATGCGGTATTTACAATCAATAAGGTTTTGCCTTTGTATTGTGAGAAGTCGATGGTTTTGCCATCAAGAGTATTTATCTTGAAATCATATAAACTGGACATAGTCAACAAGATTAGAGATAAAGCGAATAGTTTCATAATGTTGATTTTAAATGGATAACAAAGGCGTGGGTATTTTGTTGCTGAGCAAATATAAATTCTTTCAATGGGGTGTACGGCAGTTTTGTAGAGTACGCTCCATTTCCCCCTCACCCCGCCAAATACATCCGTTAACGTAGTTACTATTTGCCCCTCTCCCTCGGGAGAGGGGATTAATGAGTTGTGCTAGCTTGCTGGCTAATTGGGGTGAGGTAGTCTGGATTGCAAGACTTTTATACACCACACCAACATATCAAAAAAATTAATTTAAAGACTTAATTTGACCGCTCAGCATAAAATCAGGACTTATGGCAGATGAAATTTCTCGACAAAAAGAACAAGTAGAACAATTGAATGAAGAATTGTTTCTCAGCCGGCAAGATGCAGAACGATACCGCACCGAAAGCATTGCTCTCAAGAATTTTATTCAAACTATTTACGAAAGCTGTGACAGCTTGGAGCGCTCCGAAAATCACGAAATAAGTTTACAAGAAGTATTAAAAAATCTTAAGGAAAATATCAAGACCTTCGGGCGTGACAATCGAATCCGTTTCTGAAGACTTGTTACATCTTATCCGGCACCTGAATTCCCAACAACAACATTGACTTTTTAATCACATCTGCTACTACTTCCGATAAAGCCACTCTAAACTTTAACTTCATCGAGTCCGTCTCGCCAAAAATAGAAATGGATTGGTAGAACTGATTATACTCTTTTGCTAGTTCGTACGCATAGTTGGCCACTACTGCAGGGGAATATTCGCGAGCAGCCTCTGATAATTTATTGGTGTAGTTGTTGATTCTAAAAACCAAAGCACGCTCCGTAGGTTCTAACTCAGAGACATTTTTTAAATCACTTCCACTAGATTGAATATTCAACGAGACTGCTTTTCGCAAAATAGCTTTAATCCGTGCATGCGTGTACTGAATAAACGGACCCGTGTGCCCTTGAAGCTGTATCGACTCAGCAGGATCGAACATCATTCTTTTCTTAGGGTCAACTTTCAATAAGAAGAATTTCAGTGCGCCCAATCCAATCTGTTCAGAAAGTTCTTTAATTTGTGAATCTGTGGAATCTTCTATTTTTCCAAGTTCGCGTGTTTGCTTCTCAGCCTCTTCCACCATTTCTTCCATCAAATCATCAGCATCTACCACCGTGCCCTCACGACTTTTCATTTTACCGGTTGGCAAATCGACCATGCCATAACTAAGATGGTAGCACTTCTCGGCAAACGCATAGCCTAATTTTTTGAGAATCAAAAACAAGACTTTGAAGTGATATTCTTGTTCGTTGCCTACTGTATACACTTGTCCTTCGATTTTTGGAAAATCGCGGAAACGCAAAATGGCGGTACCGATGTCTTGTGTCATGTACACCGATGTACCATCTGAGCGCAATAATACTTTTTGGTCCAGTCCATCGCCCGTCAAATCAACCCACACCGAGCCATCGTCTTTTTTAAAGAACACGCCCTTCTCTACACCTTTCAGTACTTCTTCCTTTCCCAATAAATACGTTTGCGATTCGTAGTATAATTTTTCAAAGTCAACGCCCATGCGATTGTAGGTAACATCAAAGCCACTATACACCCAGCCGTTCATGGTTTTCCATAACTCGACTGTTTGTGTTTCATTTGCTTCCCACTTCTTCAGCAACTCAACAGCCGATTGCATGATAGGCGATTGCTTTTCAGCATCTCCTTCGCTCACCCCTTTTTCAATCAGGACTTTAATTTCTGTCTTATACTGCTTATCAAACTCCACATAATATTTCCCCACTAATTTATCACCTTTCAGTCCGGTGCTCTGCGGAGTTTCGCCATTTCCAAACTGCTGCCATGCGGCCATGCTTTTGCAAATGTGAATGCCGCGGTCGTTGATGATTTGAACTTTATGCACGGTGTAACCAAGTGCTTTGTAAATTTCAGCCACCGAGTAACCCAAAAAATTATTTCGTAAATGACCTAAGTGCAAAGGCTTATTTGTGTTGGGCGATGAATACTCGACCATCAACTCTCGCCCTGTGGGTGATTGAACCCCAAAACTTTTGTCAGCATAAATAGATTGAAAAACAGAAGCCCATACTGAATCGGCAATCACTAAATTCAAAAAGCCTTTCACCACATTATAGCGCGTCACCAAACCCGAATGCGCAACCAAATAATCTCCAATCAACTTAGCTGTTTCTTCCGGAGACTTTTTTGAAAGCTTAGTCAGCGGAAAGCAAACCAATGTGTGCGAGCCTTCAAAGCCTTCATTGGTGGGCTGTAGCTGCAATTGTTCAATGTTCTGATTATACAATTCAGAAATTGCTTTTTGTATTTCAGTGCGAAGGGATAGGTCTAAATTCATTTGGAGACTTTAGAATCAAGACATAGGACATAAGACATGAGTTCTCAGACTTGAAATTGTCTTGCTACTAACGTCTTACTACTTATGTCTTTTACATATCAAGAATATAAGCAAACATCAACGGTGCAACAATCGTAGCATCACTCTCTACAATAAACTTAGGCGTATCAATGCTCAACTTACCCCACGTGATTTTTTCGTTGGGCACCGCACCAGAGTAAGACCCATAGCTAGTGGTTGAATCGGAGATTTGACAGAAGTAACTCCAGAACGGAACACCATCTCGCTCCAAATCTTGGTGCAACATGGGTACTACGCAAATAGGAAAGTCGCCTGCAATACCACCACCAATTTGGAAAAATCCGATTCCATCTTTGCCTGCGTTGTTCGTGTACCAATCGGCCAACCAAACCATGTATTCAATACCGCTCTTCATGGTGCTAGCTTTCAATTCACCAGTGAGGCAATACGAAGCGAAA
>JAAFHY010000045.1:0-10257 GCA_013298505.1 Cytophagales bacterium | reverse complement strand
AACCGGGTACTACCATCGGCATATTTTTCTCTGCCGCAGCAATCATCCAACTGTTCTTTGGGTCGATTTCATAATATTGTTTCAAATCCCCACTGTTGATCATGCGGAACATAAACTCGTGCGGAAACAAACGCTCGCCTTTGTCTTCTGCATCTTTCCATACTTTAAACAAGTGCGACTGCAATCTTCTAAATGCTTCTTCTTCGGGAATGCACGTATCAGTAACCCTGTTCAAATGTTTTTCAAGCAGACCCCACTCTTGCTCGGGTGTTAAATCTCTATAATTTGGGATGCGCTTGTAGTGCGAGTGCGCCACCAAGTTCATGATGTCTTCTTCCAAGTTAGCGCCAGTACAAGAAATGATATGCACTTTGTTTTGGCGAATCATTTCAGCAAAGCTAATGCCCAACTCGCCCGTGCTCATGGCACCCGCCAGCGACACCAACATTTTCTTGCCTTCGGCAATGTGTTTTTTATAGCCTTTGGCAGCATCTACCATGGCGGCAGCATTAAAATGCAAATAGTTTTTCTCGATAAAGGCAGAAATGGGGCGATTGCTCATAATGGTTGTGAAAATTTTGGTGCGAAAATACGGAATAAGTTGAAAGTTATTGCGGGAAATTTGATGGAGCACGTAGGTTCCTGAACCATTGCTTTACTGCCATTCTTTTTTACTACCTAGCAACTTTTCTATTACAATCATGAATAAACATTACGCGTCAGCCATAATAGCATTTCTCGTATGGGGTTTCTTCCCGCTGGTATTGCGCACCGTAGGCACTCACCCCGCGGGTGAAATTCTATATTTCCGTATTTTATTTTCGTTGTTTATTCTAATCATCATTCTCGCAGCCTTCATGCGAAAAAAGACTCGTGAAAATATAGTACTATTCAAATCGCTGGATGCAAAAGCAAAAAGGAGCGTGATTGTGTTGACACTAGTGGGTGGGGCTTTGCTCACCGTCAACTGGCTGGTGTTTATTTATGTAGTGAATGCCGTGAATGTAAAAACAGCCTCTTTCTCATATCTAATTTGCCCGGTAGTCACTGCTGGGCTGGGCTATGTTTTACTACGAGAGAAATTGCTCACCATTCAATGGTTTTCCATTTTACTTTGCGCTGTTAGTTGCGTATTGATGGGCATAGGCAACATTCAAGAATTATGGTATAGCTTGTTGATTGCCTTCTCCTATGCGCTGTATTTGATTTCACAACGCAAGAATCAAGGGTTCAACCGATTGATTGTTTTAGCCGTGCAAGTTGCTTTCGCTTTCTTACTTATGAATTTATTCTTCTCGCAATTGGTCGGATCGGTCGCGGTAGACTACTCTTTTTTCGGCATCGTGTTTTGCATCGCACTTTTCTTCACTGTATTGCCTTTGTTCCTCAACTTGTATGCGCTCAATAAAATTGATGCAGCCACCATCGGCATTCTCATGTATATCAATCCGCTGATCAATTTCACATTGGCATTTTTAGTGCTGCATGAAACCGCTTCGCTTACGCAGCAAGTGGGTTATGGTATCATCGCTATTGCACTGATACTCTTTAATATCCCCATTATGAAGCGGAAAATGTTAGCTTGATACGATATTCAGCGCAATACATATAATATTGGAAGAGGCACCAAAATATTGCGTAAGATTATTTTTAAAATGTAGCCCAAATCGAGGCCAATCATCAATAAAATGCTATGTGGTATGCAGGGCATTTTTTACTTTGCCAACCTGTTTTCAACCAAGACAAATCACATGATGTTAAAAAAAATTAGCTTACTCGCCATAGCAACCATTCTCGCTTCGTACACCATTCAAGCGGCCGAAGTAACACCCATCGCCAACGGCTATCACGTAGTAGTGGCCACCTTCAACGATCGGCAAGAAAAAGAGGCCCGTCAATTCTCAGAGTCGCTCAATAAAAAAGGCTTTTCGTCAAGCTATGGGCTCGAAAAAGGGAAACGTTTTATTTATGTGTTTCTACAAAGTTTCGATTTCACGCAATACAGCGCAGCCATTAAAGCCATGACAGAGGCGCGAAAAAAGAGCGAGTTTGCTACCGCTTGGGTGGTGAAAATTAAAGACGGCCGCGAAATCAAAGAAGGCGAAGCCATTGCCGAAGTAAAAGAACCCCTGCCACAAAATGACCCAACTCCTGAAATTATTACAGAATATATTCCCAATCCTCCTGCCGATCCGATTCCCAATCCTCAAAACCTAGGCAATACACCCATCTTCTTAAGCGTATATCGCGACCGCGATAGCAAAAATGTGGAAGCAGATATTAATGTGTATGATCCCGACAACGGAAAACTACTAACCACATTAAAAAGTAATCGGTACATGAACGTATCAAACCCTAAAACAAAATCGGGCAGACTTAAATTGGTGGCTTCTGCATTTGGCTACCGCGATTCGCAAGTAGAAATCGGTTACATCAATACCGAAAAAGATACGGTACAGAAAAACGTGGTATACTTTGGAAGTTACTTTCAACTTAAGTTTCCCATGCAAAAAATGCAAAGTGGGCAACAAGCCGTTTTCTCAAAAGTCACTTTCTTTAACGATGCCGCAATTATGACTCCTGCTAGTAAAGAGCAGCTTGCTTTGCTACTCGAAATGATGCAAGAAACTGCTACACTGCGCGTACGTATCAGCGGACATACCAATGGCAACGATCGTGGTAAAATTATTTATACCGGTCCTAGCAAAAATTTCTTCGCCCTCTCGTCCGATCGCATCGAGAAAAATGGATCTGCCAAAGAGTTATCAACCGCCCGTGCTCAAGTAATCAAAGACTGGCTCGTTTCACAAGGCATTGCCGAAAACCGCGTAGAAGCAATTGGTTGGGGCGGCACAAAACCATTGTACGATAAAAACAACCCCAGCGCCAGGAAAAATGCACGTGTAGAGATGGAGGTGATTAATTAAATGAGTCGTGTAAGTTTAATCTCCTCGTTTCGTCTACTAAATGAAATCATATGAAATACCTAGTAACGACCTTACTGGTATTCTATGTATTATCGACTTCTTGCAACAAGAGGCCCGAAATCTACAATCCAACAATTGAGAGTTCAATTTATGACAGTGCTAGACTATTAAACAAAGATCAAATTGACAGTGTGTTTAAGATTATTAGCGAATTGAATTCTAAAACTGGTTCGCAAATAGTGCTTATCACAATTGATGATCTAAATGGTCAAAAAATTGAAGATTATTCACTAGATCAGGCTGAGAGATTAAGAATTGGTAGAGCTAAATATGCTGACGGGATTCTGTTTACAGTTGCGATTAAGAATAGAGAAATGCGAATTGAAGTTGGTTATGGACTAGAACTGATTATTAAAGATGAAATAGCATCTCGGATAAATCGTCAAGTCGTTGCCCCTAAATTTAGAGAGGGAAAATTTGGACTTGGAATCTACAAAGGTCTTGATAGTATAAAATATCTGATTGAACGAGACAAAGACCTAATTGGTAAACGACCGTAAAGAGTAACACATAATTAAGAGGATTAATCTTGTTGATTAAAATAAAAAAATGACCGAACGAGAACTCATTAAGCTAGAAGCCACCATCCGAAACAAAATGGAAGAAATCAAAAAACAGCGCGTGAGTTTGAAAGACTCGGGCATTGGCGGACTGATGAACTCGTTGAAAAAAGTAGATGAAGCACTCTACGAAAAAATTCTTCCTGAGTACAAAAAAATGGCGGCAGAAGCCAATCTTTTTAAATAGTGCCGCTGATTGTTACCCCTACTAATAAGGCCATATTCCAAGTAAAACCTCATATCTAAAGGCGAATAGACAGTTTGCGAAATTGTTGAACTCCATCGCATTCCAGCGGGCCAAAATAATACACGAAAAAAAAGTTAGCTAAACAAATATTAGCTAGTCGTGTAACTTTTTAAAACTTTTGAAGTCTCCTCTTCGTCATACGAATCAACCCATCAATTAATATGCTAAAAAACTTACTCTTAGTTGCCTTTCGAACTATTCGCAAAGACAAAACATATAGTGGCATCAACATTTTAGGTCTGACCATTGGCATCACCTGTAGCCTATTTTTGCTCATGTACATTCTCGATGAGTTGAGCTTCGACCGCCATCATAAAAACGCAAACAATATTTATCGCATCGTCTCTAACATAAAAGAACCAGATAATGCCTTTACATGGTCAGTCGCCCAAAAACCAATGGCGGTAGAGCTTCGCGACAATTATCCGGAAGTAAAAAACGCAGTTCGCTTCGAAGGCATCGGCAAGACACTCTTCAAGCACAACGAAAAAGAATTCAACGAAACCGATTTTTACTTAACAGACTCGACCATCTTCGATATGTTTAGCCATCGATTTTTGGCAGGCGATATGGCTACTGCCCTCGATAATCCATTCTCTATAGTACTTTCTGAAAAAACAGCTAAAAAATATTTTGCCGACATCACAACTGCCGTTGGTCAATCGCTGCAGACAAAAAATGGAGAAGGTGTAACCGAAGAATATAAAGTTACTGGCATTATTGAGGATGTCCCTCTGAATTCACATTTTCGATTTGACGCTTTACTGTCGGTAAATTCATATCCAAAGAATCAAGGCGGCTGGGGCGGCTGGGGAGTGTTTACATATATTCAGCTACCCGACAGCTATGATATTTCAAAGATGCATGCCACGCTGGATTCAATCGTGAAAAAGAAAGTCAATCCTATTTTCGAGCAATATGGAATTTCGGTAAAATATGATTTACAAAAAATTACTGACATTCATTTGTATTCAAAAATTCAAGACGAGGCAGAAGCAGGAGGCGATATCTCTTACATTTATATTTTCAGTGCAGTGGCGGCATTCATGCTCATAATCGCATGCATCAACTACATGAATTTGGCCACAGCCCGCTCTGCCAACCGAGCCAAAGAAGTAGGCATTAGGAAGGTGATGGGTTCGCAGCGAATTCAATTGCTTACTCAGTTCATTACCGAGTCAATTGTGATGGCGTTCATGGCTCTTTTTATAAGTATTATCCTCATCTACGCACTATTGCCAGCTTTCAACACATTAGCGAATAAGGAACTTCCTTTCACCTATATCTTGCAGCCAAACGTGGTGTTGAGTTTAATTGGCATCATGCTATTCGTTGGTATTGTGGGTGGAAGTTACCCCGCTATTTATCTTTCTGGTTTTAATCCCATACAAGTATTAAAAGGCAAACTCTCTTCAAAGGGTGGTAGTGTAATCTTTCGAAAGGCTCTGGTTGTACTTCAATTCGGGATTTCAATTTTCATGCTCATATCTACACTGATTGTTTTTAGCCAGTTACAATTCATGCGAAATAAAGACTTGGGCTTTTCGAAAGAGCGAGTTGTGCGGCTTAACTTAAGTGAGCGTGAACTCCGTAACAAGTCGCAAGTATTGATTGACGCGTTGAAACAAACATCGGAGGTTTCGGGCGTTGGTATGGCTGGTGCTTCGCCTGGCGAAGGAATCGGAAAACTGTTGATAAAAGTAGAAGAGAACGATGGCAAGTTGAGCGATCGTGGAGTAGATTTGTTTACGGCTGACTTTGATTTTGTAAAAACTTTGGGAATGAAAATTGTAACGGGTCGCGATTTTTCGAGAGACGTTGCCTCAGACACAACCTATGCCGTATTGGTAAATGAAGCGATGGTGGCACGCATGGCCTGGAAAGACCCCATCGGGAAAAAATTTGTTTTTCAGGGCAATGGTCCAAATGGAGCGCCTGAAGAAAAAAGGGTGGTTGGCGTTTTAAAAGACTATCATCAAAATTCGCTCTACGATGCGATTGAACCGCTTATGATTTTGCTTGACAAAAGAAATAATTATGTATTTGTGCGAACCGTTGATGGTGATGTACGGCAATCCATAACTGCTGTTGAAAATACGTGGAAAAAGATATTCCCAAATTTTGCCTTTGAATACGCATTTCTTGATCAAGACTTCAACTCGCAATACAAAGCAGATGAAAAGCGGAGTCAGATTTTTACTATGTTTTCAAGCCTAACCATTTTTGTAGCATGCCTAGGTCTTTTAGGTTTGGCGGCTTTTACAACCGAGCAACGAACCAAAGAAATTGGCGTTCGCAAAGTAGTGGGCGCAAGCCTTAAAAGTTTGATCTTCCTTGTATCGAAAGAATTTTTCTTGCTGGTGGGTATTGGGATGGTGCTAGCCTTTCCAGTTGCGTGGTATTTTACCGATACTTGGTTACAAAATTTTGCCTACCGAATTGAATTGAAAGGAGAATGGATCACGTTTTTGATCTCATCACTTCTAGCTATTTTAATCACAGTAGTTACGGTAGGGTACCATGTTATCCGAGCAGCCTCTGCAAATCCAGTTACTGCTTTACGCGATGAATAAAGCATTGTTTCAACTTTGCCACTAGGTAAAGCATATACTAGCTTCACTAAAATAGCAAAGGCCTAACAACCGGTACTATTTTAATTACGAATAGAATTCAATACTTTGGCAGCCCTTTTTAATAGACTGCTTAAATGATTGCCAATGCCCAAGATGCTAATAGAATGATCTGCAAACTGCAGTTTCACTATTGGTTTAGCGATAAGTCGCATACAATGGATGCGCTTATTCACAATAAGTGCGAACGCGAGCTACTTGAGTTAACAAAGGCAATAGCTAAGATTTGTGCCGTGAGTGTTACAATGGAAACTGAGCCGACTGGGAAAGGAGGCCTAAAAAATTGGCTAACCATTGCAGCAAAATTCCCTAAAAAAACACCTGCAAGTAAAATTACATTTATAAACGCAGCGGTAGCTGCGTGCGTTGTCACACCTAGTCAAACATCAATAAGTACAGCATTTGATGCCTTGTTGAATAAATTTCTTTTAGAACAGACTGATGGACAACTTGGGCTATCTAAGCCAGAGTTAAACGAACTAAAAGAGATATTTACCAATCTGCTACCCCTACTTGATACAAACAACATATTAAAAAAACGCAGGTCAAACTTTTATGACTTGCTGCGCAAATATCAAAAAGTAAAATGTGTTTCGGTCTCGCTTACCAACGAGATCAAGAAACCCATCACGGAAGATATATTGATCCCAAAAGAAAAATTTAAAACATTCTTAGTAAGCTCAGATGCAGTAGCTCCAGAGATGATAGAATCCGCTCAGATAGAAATTATCTCGCCTGTGCTAGCAAAAGGGACCCATAAATGGAGGGGCATGTATAAAAGTGAGCCAATTTCTTTTGTGATGAAATCCGATGAATTTATGAACATGGTACAAGATGGGAAAGTAGAATTCAAAAGTGGCTCTAGTATTTCTTGCATCTTGCAAATCGATAAGAAAATAACCGGAGTTGGGGTAGAGAGAATTACAGGGTACTCTATTCTTAGCGTCAGTAGCTACTCCGAAAACGGAAAGACCCTCGAAACGCTCGATGCAAAACAAAAACAAAAGCAACAGGTAGTGAGCAAAAGGCCGTTGGATTTATTTGGGTAAACTATTTGCCGAGCATTTTCATCTCGCTCCATAATTTTCCGAATTCTATACCAAACGACTTGACAACACTCGCCTCGTTTGTTATCAAAATATTTTCGTGATTGTACTTGGCTGCGCTAAGGGTCCAATTATAACTACCCGTAAGCAATGTTTTTTGGTCTGCTATCATAAACTTATGATGCATGTGGTTAGTTGTTACATCTAACTTAACAGCAATCCCCGCTCTGGCAAGTTGATCGATATCAGAACCTCTATCTAAACTTTTATCATTATCAGAAATGATATTGACTTGCACTTTTCTTCGATGAGCCGCCAAAATACTCTTAGTAATTCTATCATCACTAATCGTAAAGACACAAATTTGTAACGTTGACACCGTGGTATCAATTTGTTGTATAATGCCATCGCGGCACTCATCGCCCGGGCTAAAATAAACATGCGTTGAAGCAGGCGGTACTACGATTGCTGCCATAGCTTCTTTTATCCAACCAATAATAAATGATTGGTTTGTAGCATTAATTTTTTTGTTTGCCACCTCAAAAACTCTATTACGCAAAAAGTTTACTTCGTCTGCACTGAAATTTTTCTTTTGTATCAATGTCCTAAGCATTTTCTTTTCCTCTTTAGAGAAAACTTCATCAGCGATACTTTTTTCAAGGTAAGCGAGTAATTTATCCATAGCCCCAAGATAATCGCTTAGTGTACCCATTGCAAGAAAAAAAAATGATGACTATAGCGTTGTAATTTTGTAACTTTAACTTATTAAAAAATCCGCCTAATGAAAGCACCAAAAAAAATTGGATTCTTTACCGCGTTTATACTTCCTGCCTTAGTAATCACTGGCTTTTACGCAGGTGGCTTCTGGAATTTACTAACGCTTGGCTTTGTATTCATCATCATCACAACGGTAGATCACTTAGCTGGTGTTGATACAGATAATAATTCCGAACCTGAAGCAAAATTAATTGGTGAAGAGTTCTATTACCGATTTATTACTTACGCTTGGACGTTTGTTCAAGTAGCCTTTGTTAGTTGGGCATGCTACGTGATTTCATTCGGTAAATTACATTCTTTCATCGAATGGTTTGGGTTTGTAGTAGGCGTAAGTCTTGTTACCGGTGGTATTGGTATTACCGTAGCCCACGAACTGGGGCATAAAAAATCTAACCTAGAACAATTTTATAGCAAAATATTATTGATGACCGTTTGCTACATGCATTTTTTTATTGAGCACAACCGCGGGCACCATGTGCAAGTTGCCACTCCTGATGATCCGGCAACAGCCAGAAGAGATGAAACGTTTTATGCATTTTGGTATCGCTCGGTTTTTTATGGCTACGCTCACGCCTGGCAATTAGAAAAAGAAAGCTTACTCCGAAAGGAGAGAAAAATATTCAGTGTCTATAATGAAATGTTGTGGTATGGGTTACTCCCCATTGTATTCTGTTTTCTGCTAACAGTTATCATAAGTAATCTATCAGGAAGAATAGTTTGGGAAGTCCCTATATTTTTCGTTACTCAAAGCATTTTGGCATTCACGCTATTAGAATTAGTGAATTACATTGAGCACTACGGGATCGTTAGAACAATAGATAAGACCGGAAAATACGAGCGAGTAAATCCACTTCACTCGTGGAACGCAAGCCACTTGATTAGTAATTTCTTTCTCTTTCAATTGCAACGTCACTCTGATCATCACGCCAACGCTATCAAACGTTATCAGGTTCTTAATCATTACGATGACAGTCCACAGTTACCATTCGGCTACCCAACTATGATTTTGATTGCCCTTGTGCCTCCGATTTGGTTTTCAAAAATGAATCCATTATTGGATGAGTG
Organism: Cytophagales bacterium; assembly: GCA_013298505.1. GTDB lineage: Bacteria > Bacteroidota > Bacteroidia > Cytophagales > Cyclobacteriaceae > ELB16-189. The sequence continues at coordinate 945 of JAAFHY010000045.1, read as the reverse complement.
GAGAGAAAAAGTATATCTAACATACAATCCCTAAGGTGTTGAAAGTAGCTCTCAACTACTTCATGAATTTTGATCCTAAATCTAATAGCTTTTGTTTGAATAAGTTTTGAACCACTAAAGCCGCCTTTCTCACCGTCTTGATCGGGTACAATTTTGTCGATTCTTTCATTTATCGTATTTCTTGCTTAACAGTGGGGTATATCCTAACGGCTATAAGTATAAATGATCTTCTTATCCTACTCCTGATAAATTCGAGAAATCATGGGCGTCAAAATCCACAGTAGACAACCACTAAACCAGTGTCTCATCCTTAAGGTATCGAAAGTCACATCTATAAAGGCCTTGCAATTACTCAACGATGCTTTGTCGCTTGGCCGAAGTCATATGTTAGCCACCATCCGAGTTTCTGCTATAAAATCCATGAGTAGATGATGAGAAGCACGATCTGGTTTATTAGCTCTAAGTTCAAGTAATAAGTGCAACACAAGAGGTTAAAAGAAATGAAGATTTCTCTTCCCTTCAATTGACCAAGCTAATTTAAACTTGTGATGCGATGACAAACCGTTTTGCAACGGAACAATCACTTAGGTGTTACGACTTACAGATAAACTTTTGAAAGAACCTGCTTTAGATGCTTTAGAAAGGGACTTGAATCCAGCCAAAGATTTCTTACAACACTTTGTCCCAGGGCAAATAAGCAAAGGGATTGAAGCGATCTGCCATGATCTAAATACTCATCCTAAAGCATTCCATGATTTGCATCGGCTCATACCTCGGTTAGAAAACTTTCTGGAAGGTTCAATATTCCTATAAGCCCTTTGATCAACGATTGTATTGTTAAGAATTCGGCATAAAAAAAGCCCCGTTTATGGCGAGGCATTTGGTTATAATAAAAAAAGGCAACGACCTACTCTCCCGGGTTTTAACCTAGTACCATCGGCGCTG
>JAAFHY010000044.1 GCA_013298505.1 Cytophagales bacterium | reverse complement strand
CTACGGAGCAAGATTAAAAAGAATTTTAAAACCTACTCGCGTATTGGTGCGTGGGTACGAATTAGTTACGAGCGGCTCGTTAGTGCTATGCTCGGCATAAGCAGTTATTTGCAATTTTTGGTTAACCACGTAGCGGATGTTTGGCCTTAACTGAAAATTAATGTTGCCGTTGGTGATCACGCTCTCTTCGCCAATCTTCCGCTGAATAGTTTGGTTGTTGCTAAGGCTTATGTTCATCAAAAAAGTAATGTCATTTTTTAACGTAATTACCCTGCCTTGGTCCTTAAAAGGCAATCGCATATTATTTTTTGTATAACCCACTTCAAACGACCAGTCCTTACCCGTAAGTTCGGTGATCTGCGCGTTGCTTACGGTAAGCGAAACATCTCGCTTGGTTTTGTATTCAAACCGCAAACTAAGTTTACTTTTTGTGCGGGCGTTAATACCAATCAAAGGTTGAAACGATTCGCTGATCATTACTTGATTAATGATGTAAAGCGGAATCAACTGCTTGGTGGTAGCACTCTCCGCCACGGCAAAAAAATCGGAGTTGTAACTTTCGATTGGTTTGTTCAACTGAAGTTGCTCTCTAAATTGTGAATACTCTGGCTTGGTGTACTCTAACGAGTTGCTATAATTCACTACCGAGTAATTCGATGTATAAGCATGATTGACTGTAATGGATTGAAAAATATCTTTCATGAAAGACAGCTTGTTCAAGCCGGTATAATCCAATCGCCAATTGGGGATGGGGATTTTAGGAAATGGCGATAGGCTTACCGTTTCGGCCGATGTGCCCGAATAGGCTGCAATGAAAGCTGGGATCATTACATCTTGCGATTTAATATCGTACTCCCTTCCGCTATTCAAACTCTTGAATTTGTCTTTAATGATCACCAGGTTTTTTTCAAACTGTTTGAACACATCCGAATTAATACTTGAATTATTCTCAAACGCTGTGTTTACGCTCATAAAAGAAATACGGTACGATCCACTTCTACTCGGGCTGATGCCCACATAATCTTGTATTGCCGTGGCGGTGTCGTACCTAAAAATTTCTTGAAATGCCGCATTGGTATTTTTCCGAGCGTCCAACTGTATTTTAATATCTGCACTTGGCTCTAAGCTTGCCCGCAATGTTAACTCCGTACTTAGGTTTTGTGTGAAGGGCGCTGTCAACCGCGTGTTTTTTGAAAGCCAGCCATTCCTTCCGGCTCTAGCCGCAATGTTTGGGTCTTGATCGCCCAATAAAAACCCAATGCCGGGCGACTGCCAATCTTGATCTAAGCCAAACAAACGGGGTGTTTTGTTGAAGCCAGGCAAAATGGTGCCTTCGTTAATGGTGTAGCTACCACTTATGTTTCTAAGCGACATTACCAATCGCATCAGCAGCTTTACAGCTTTTAAATCGGGTGGCCTGCGTACGGTATCTGGCACGGCTGGTTTTTTTGTATTGATCGTTGGCTTGGGAACAGGTGTGTTGATGCCTTTCAAAAATCCAATTTTGTTATAAAGCTTCACCATGTCAATCCTTCCGGTGATTGCTTGCGTGCGCGAATTTTGGATGGTGTTACCGATTTGCAATGCTGCTGTTCTTTCTAAAGGACCAGCCTTCCAATTATAACCAGCACTGTAGCGGTAGTCGGCAGTAATCCAATTAACGGCAGGAAATTTATCGAACGGCAATGTATAATTGGAAGTGATGTTATGATCTAGGTATTTAACGCGACCAAAATTCTTTAAGTTATTCAACACTACTTTCAGCGAATCCGGATTACTCAAATCTCCGTTTGGCTCGTCTATAATTGCATTTACGGTTGCGTTGTAATCAAGACTAAGCGACTTGGTGAGGCTCCACCGTGCATTGTAGTAGCGATTAAAAACAAAATACTTTTGATAATTGGGTTTGTTAGGTTGCTCGTTTGAATCTTTTATGGAGCCTCGGTAGGTTATTTCGCTATACGATCGGTCAAGCTCGCCTCGCACCGAAATAGAAGTGGGCATCGGATTAAAATTAAAATCCTTCATAAACTGCAAGTGCTTTGAAGAGAATAGCTTTACATCCTTAAACGGCTCGAAGCCCTTAAACTTCGATGTGTATTGCCATGCTACCACGCCTTTCACACTTCTTTTTAAATCGGTGATTAAGCTAAAGTTGGTGTGTGTTTGATCGCTATATGCATAGGTGAATGAAAAATTCTCGATGTCGTACAAATGTGTTTTGGCATCTTTTTTCACTTTCACCTTCCGCACGTTGGTGAAATTGATACTGCGCCTGATGGTGCGGTCTTGAATAAGTTGTAGGTACGATTCTTTTTCTGCTTCAGTATTAAACGACTTTAGCGCAGCCGCCAATCGCACATCGGGGTTGGCCGGGTCAAAGTTGGGACTTATCACGTTGCTCTCGTAGCTAAAGAACATCGGTATTCTCAACCCCAAATTGGGTGGCAAAAGTTTATCGACATTGATGGTTCCTGAAATATCAAAGGCATTGGTCTCTCCCCTTGCACGTTCGGCAATTTTAGATTGAACACCTCCAAAGCCAAAGCCAATGTGCCGATACGAGCCCGACAAATTTCCGAGGTCGGCTAATTTTGTATTGATAACCAAGTTGGCGGCAATACCCGCTGTGCGATCGAAATCAGTAAGGCGGAGTTCGTCTGCCCATAAGCAAACACTTAATGGTTTGGCATCGCCCGTTCGGGGATTACGCACACCAATCATCATCAATTTTACTTGAGCCAAGTCAGGCCGGCCTAGCACGCGCAGCAAATGCTTGCCGGCTTGCCGGCCACCACCTAGTGGGTAGAGCGTACCCAAATTAAAATTTTCTCTATCGCGTTGCACCTTTAGTGCATAGAGTTCATTCAAGTCTAAGTCAATTTGATTTTGTTCGGGCCACACCACGTTGTAATCACGGGTGCCGGGTGGCGTAATTTTTAATGGTAATTCAATTTCATAGTAGTTCTGATCGAAGTCGGAACCTAATCGAACAAATGCTTTCAGTTCTCCATCTTGCGTAAGACCAGTTTGATCGTTGGCACTGATAAACATTTTCAATCGACCGTAATTAAAAAAATCGAGCGATACGTTTTTGTAGATAGCACGCGCATCGCCATCGGCTAAATCGGTAATGCACATTTGCACTGATTGCTCGTTGAGCCTGCGTTGTTGTGTAGAGGTAATATCTCTATCCCGATTGAGTGGCTCTACATAGCCAGGTTTTTTTGAATCGGGTTGGCCGTTGTCTTCAATGTTTACGGCCGATACGGTGAAGTTATCTAAATTCGGATCGGTGGCAGGCGATACTCCTGGCTCTTCTAAATTTTCGGTGTATCTTCTCCATCGGTTACCAATCATTCTGAAATTAGCCATGCGCAGTACCACAGGCTCTTCAAAATCAGTAAGAATCATACGCGCATATTTTATGGATTTGAATCCATTGATCTCTCCTTTCTTGCCATCGAAATTGCGGACGGGCACACGGAACAAGTACCAAGTCACTTCGCCATTGGCAAAGCCTTGTACTGAAGGTGTAATTTTATCGACAATAAATTTTTTACCTACCTCTAGTTGCCCGGGGCGAAGCTCAAGGTTGTATGAATAATACTCTTCCAAATCGCTTAGGCGGTTGTCTTGATTCAAATCTTCGTTATCGGGCAAGGGGCTTCCCGATTGTGCAAAAGAATCAGAACCCGTAACGATGGGCGAGTTACCATCTTGACCGTTGATGTTTTTATAACGCTCTAAGATTTTCGCGTTTCGATCGTCATACTCTTGACCAAGAAAATATTTGAAGTTATCCGATGATGGATCATTCTTTGCTTCTGGTCTTAACTTTAAAAAACTATTAAATTTTGTTGAATCTCGCTCTTCAACATCTGTCAGCCCATCCATACCCACATCTTGATTAGCACGTGAAGATGGACTGCCATCAAATGCATTGTTTAGATATTGAAGCGAAGTTACTTTGCCCCAATTGGTAGTAGTCGTACCAAGGGTTCCACCATTGCGTGGAAGTCCGTTTTCAAAACCATGTTTACCATCACGGGTTACATCTTCAGAGATGCTACCCAACTGCAAAATCATTTTACCTCCCGTTACATTCGATTTGTTGTTGATCCCGTCCAGCACATGGCCGTTTGGATTATTGATGAACGGATCCATCATCCAAAATTCTAAATACTCGATATTGGCTTTATCGAAATCCACTTCGTTGCGGATGGCCGTAGTAATGCCTCCCCAATTTTCTTTAGGTTTGAGTTTTATATCCGCAGGATTATAATTGTAAGGGCCGCGTTCTTTCGGGAAATAGGCGATGTCGAAAATGGGTTCGTAAAAATTTCCCACAAACGCATCTTTAAACGGAAATATTTCTTGCGGCAATACAGGGCGCGTGTAATGGTTTTTAAAATCTTCTAGTGTAATGTTGCCGGGCTTAAAGCTACCACCTTCGCGATAAAATAAATTATCAACCTGGTACCAAGCCATCTTCGCTCGCTTATGGCCTGCCTTTAAGTCATCAATGGCGCCTGCCGGGGCATCGTCTAAATCAGGATCTGCTAACGGCACTGCCGCCAACTTCCAGCCTTGTGGTGCCATCAGGCTATAGGGTGTAACCGTATTTTCAAAATCGTCAATAAACGATGTGCCTTCGCCATCAATTACATTAGAGGTGCCGGGCAGCAACTGAGCAAACTCTGCATTGAGTGTAACGGTAGATGTTTCTTTTGTTTGCAAGAAAGGAAGCGCATCTACCATTTTAGTGAGTATGCGCGAATCTTTTTTCATATTAAAGTCAAGCCCATATTGTATGTTTTGTGCCGGCTCATTGCCAATGGAATTTCTCGAAATGAGCGGGCGCTCGTTGTAATACAAAAAAGTGGCACCTAGGTTAATGTCGTTGTTGAGTTTATAATCGAAGCGAGTGCCGAGCAACGAACGTGTTTGAAAAGCAAATGGATCTTGTTGCTCGTATTGTATGTCGATGTCTTTACCCGAACTTAGTATCCCTTCGTTGAGGATAATCACCTTACCAAAATTGTAATCGACCGAATAATCCACTCCTTCGCGCAGGGGAGTGCCACCAGCATATACTCGTACCGATCCTTGCGAAACATTAAAACCTTGTATTACAATTTCTTTTCCGGAGCCTGCCCTGAAAGAGCCTACAATCCAAAATTTATTTTTAGTGGCCAATAGCTCTGCTTCTGCCTTGGTAGTTCGGTAGAGTTCATCATAGAGGTACTTATCTTTTAGGGTTTGCTCGGTGGCTGCGTTTTCTAATCTGAATAAATTGCGGAGTGGGTTGTTGAATGGCTCCAAATAAGGAAAAATAATTAGCCCTGTGGTAGTGTTTACGGTAATGCCTTCTACAAAATCAAAATTACCATCGGGCTGCGGGTCGTTGTAGGGATTTAACCGATCTAATCCAAACACCTGAATCAATTGTCGGGCACGCGATGCTACTCCGTCTTGTAACTGCGGATTATCAATACCGGTGCGGTCATCGCGGTAAATCATACGAAGCTGAAAGCCATCACGCGTAAGCGAAGAAACATTTAAGGTATAAACGTTTTTCATCATCAAATCCCAAGTGGGAATGATTCGCTGGTTTCTGTCAGTTACAGAAATTTTCGTTGGCCGAAGTAATTTCAAATAAATAACTTCCTTTGGATCTTTGCCAGAATAGTCTTCAGAAAGTTCTCCTACTTTGTACACTTGTCCATTGTAGGTATACTCAAAGGCCACGGCCAATGCTTCATCGTTTTGAAGTTTACGTTGCAAAGTAATATAACCGAGCTGGCTGTTGTAGCTAAACTCGGTAGACGATAGTTTTCTGGCGCTCGTAATTTTTTCAAAGTCGGTGCCGTTGATAAAATTAAAACCAGAACCTGTAAGGATGCCATTAATACCATCGGAGTTTGCCGATGAAATCCCCGCTAATTTTGAAAATAGATTATTGGCCTCGTTATAGGTTGGCTGCGCACCGGGCGCACTACCTGGAAAAGTTGAGGTAACAGAGGAAGAATAAATTCGGTTGGTTTCGCCTGCATCCATAAACCCAACTACATCTCGATTGGTTTGGGTATCGTTCGAGCGATTGACAGAATACACTTCGATGCGCGTAATGTTGATGCCTGTAAAAACTTGTGGCAAAGCGCTGAGCCAGGTTTCGTAATTATCCCTAAAGAAATGTCCCAGAAAAAAATGGCGGTTCTCATCATAGTTAGAACCCACAATTTCAAACGGCCTGCCTTGCGATGTGCCGTTTGAGCTGCCTGCAACGCGCACCGAAGATTGTTTGCCTCGCTGCGTGGTGGCAACTGCCGTTACAAACAGTTTTCCGAACTGCAGTTGTGCTTTGATACCAAATAAATTTTGAGAGCCTTGTATGAGGCTATTGTTTAATGGCAGCCCCACATTACCAATCTCTAGTTTTTTAAGCAGGTCTTCTTTAAAACCCGTGTACTCTACCTTCATGTTGTTTTGAAAGTCGAACGAATTGTTATTGTCGAAATTAGTTGTAACCCTGAGCTTCTCTCCTACTTTGCCAGTTACATTCAAACTAATTTGCTGATCGAACTCAAAGCCACCGTTGCTTTGTTGCTGAATGGGGATAGAGGGATTGTTGATGGTTTGAAACGAAGCACCAAAATCTAAGATCACGTTGCCCCGCGGGATCAACTCTACATAGCTTCCACCAAAAATCCGATCGAGTATGGGGCTCACGTATAACTTGGGTAATAAATTTCTGCCGCTTACTGCGCTTACCCCATCCAATGCCTGACTTTTGGTTTGCCAATATTGTTTGCGAAACTGTTGGTCTTGCTGCAAACTAAACTCCCGAAACGACATGGAAGAGTTGGGCCTGAAATTGACCTTGCCTATGCGCTCGCGAATATTGTAGTTCATGCCCGAATCGAACTGAACATCGAGGTTCAGGCTTTTGGGGTTCTTTAAAAACAAGGGCGAAAAAGTAGAGTAATTCGAGAACGGGTCGCCATAGCGATCGGGAGGGCGGTAGCTGGGGCGATAAGGGTTGGTAACTTTAAATTTGGTGGTATCGCCAGGTTTAGTTTGGGTACTATCGCTCTGTGCGTTTGCCTCGGGCAAAAACATCATTACGAAATGGCAAAAGGCCAATCCGAAACCATAGCGAAGTTTCCGAGTAGTGAATCTCAAACGTATTTAGGCGTTTTTTAATGCTTGCTTTACAAGCTCCTCCAAACTAATGGTATTTCCAGACTTTTTCAGCACTGCATCTATGCTTTTCTCGGCAGTTGGCTTGGCAATACCCAATGTTACCAATGCACTTAACGCCTCGTGGCGCACGGTATTGCGTATCAATCCGGTATTTCCGGGCATTTCATCGAGGGCGTCTTTCTTTAATTTGTCTTTCAACTCGAGTATCAACCGCTGGGCCGTTTTGCCACCTATTCCCTTTACTGCTTGCAGCGCGGCTGCATCTTCGCGTATAATAGCCAGCTTCAACTCTTCGGGAGGCAAAAAAGACAACACCACCAGCGCGGTGCTGGGGCCTACCCCATTTACTGAAATCAAATGCTGAAACATTTGCTTTTCGGCCTCGGTAGCAAAGCCAAACAACACTTGCGCATCTTCTCGCACATGGAAATAGGTAGACAAGCGAATGTCTTCTTTGTCTTTTATTTCGGCAAAAGTGTTAAGCGAAATATTTACCTGATACCCAACGCCATTTACTTCTATGATGGCGTGCGATGGGTCTTTGTATACTAGTTTTCCTTTTAAGTAGGCGATCATCTGATTCGGTGATTGGTTGATTCGATTATTCGGTAATGCCACATCAACGAATCATCGAATCAACGAATTAATTATTTAGTAAGTTAAAGATGTTCATTCTTCTCATGCAACTGCGCATCCACCACGGCAATGGCCGCCATGTTTACAATATCGCGAATGGAACTGCCGAGTTGCAATACATGCACTGGTTTTTTCATCCCTAGTAAAATCGGTCCAATCGCTTCGGCACCACCAATTTCCATTAGCAACTTATAAGCGATATTGCCCGCGGCTAAGTTGGGGAAAATTAATGTGTTGGCTCCTTCTTTTGCCAAGGCACTAAATGGATAATTTTCTTTTTGCAATTCGGTATCGAACGCTACGTTGGCTTGAATATCACCATCTAAAATAAGTTCGGGATATTTTTGTTTTGCCAACTTTACAGCCTCTTGCACTTTATCGGGTATTTCGCCTTTGCTCGATCCAAAATTTGAATACGATAACACGGCTACTCGTGGTTCAATATCAAAAAACTTTACACCCCGTGCCGCTAGGCCAATAATGCCGACCAACTCATCGGCAGATGGATTTACGTTCACTGTACAATCGGCAAAAAAGAATGTGCCCTTTTTATTCATAATTATGTACATCCCCGCCACGCGCTTCACTCCATTGCCCATGCCAATGATTTGTAAGGAAGGGAGAATTGTTTTTGAGTAATCTTTCGTGAGCCCACTCACCAGCGCATCGGCTTTGCCAAATTCTACCATCATCGCACCAAATGCATTGCGATCGCGCATTTGGCGCTCGGCTTCTTTTACGGTTACTCCTTTTCTTCCCCTCTTCTCAAAGTAAGCTTGGGCATAGGTTGCGGTTAGTTCTTTTTCTTCGCGTGGGTCTATAATTTCGCAGCCGTTCAAATCTAGATTATGTTCTTTAATCAATCGGGTAATATCTACTCGGCTACCAAGCAAAACCGGAATAGCAATTTCTTCATCTTGCAAAATTTGCGCTGCCTTTAAAATTTTATGATGGTCGGCCTCGGCAAATAAAATGCGCTTGGGTTTTTTCTTTGCTAAGTCAATAATGCGCGAAGTAAGTTTTTGATCGATGCCGATGCGTTTCAATAAATCAGTATGGTACTTTCCCCAATCGGTAATGGGTTTTTTTGCCATGCCCGAATCCATTGCGGCTTTAGCAACTGCTGGCGAAACAGTTGTTATCAATCGTGGGTCAAGTGGCTTGGGGATTAGATACTCTCTGCCAAACTGAATTTTGTCGGTGCCATACGCCTGAAATACAATATCCGGCACAGGCTCGCGTGCCAACGTTGCCAACGCATGTACGGCAGCCAATTTCATTTCTTCATTGATCTCGGTGGCGCGCACATCTAAGGCCCCTCTAAAAATGTAAGGAAAGCCCAACACATTGTTTACTTGGTTGGGATGATCGGAACGACCCGTGCCCATAATCAAATCCGGTCGTGTTTTCTTAGCCAAGTCGTAAGCTATTTCAGGATTAGGATTGGCCAACGCAAACACAATTGGGTCTTTTGCCATCGACAAAATATCTTCGGGTGTTAAAATATCAGCAACCGATAATCCCAAAAATACATCGGCACCTTTAATGGCTTCTTGAAGTGTAGTGATTTTACGCGTGGTGGCAAATGCTAACTTGCTAGCATCAAGCCCCGGCCTGTCTTTGTTGATCACGCCCTTGCTATCGCACATAATCAAATTTTCTTTTTTTAGCCCCAGCGCCAAATACAACTTGGTACACGATACGGCTGCAGCACCCGCACCATTTACTACCAATATAATTTCTTCAATTTTTTTACCTACCACGTGCAGTGCATTAATAAGTGCCGCGCTCGAAATAATAGCCGTGCCATGCTGGTCGTCATGCATGATGGGGATATTCATTTTTTCCCTCAACTCAGTTTCAATTTTGAAACACTCTGGCGCTTTGATGTCTTCGAGGTTAACGCCTCCAAAAGTGGGCTCTAATGCCTTTACAATTTTTATAAATGCATCGGGGTCTTCTTCATCTATTTCAATATCGAAGCTATCAATGCCTGCATACTTTTTAAAGAGTACTGCCTTGCCTTCCATTACGGGCTTGCTGGCCTCGGGGCCAATATTTCCTAAACCTAAAACAGCCGTGCCATTAGAGATCACCGCCACTAAATTCCCTTTGCTGGTGTATTTGTAAACATCTTCTTTGTTGGCAGCAATCTCTTTGCATGGCTCGGCCACACCAGGTGAGTAAGCCAGGGCTAAATCGAGTTGCGAACTAAGTTGCTTAGTAGGTACAACTTCAATTTTGCCCGGCTGCCCTTGCGCGTGATAATCGAGGGCATCTTGCTTGCGTATTTTTATAGACATTTTAGTTTCGGTAAAGACTGAAATTTACGATTTATCGGGGAGATGGCAAGGGGGGAAATAGAAAGCCACGAGAACCAAAAATTGAAAGTAAAAATTGTTCAATCTCTATTATCTTTACCACGTGGGTAAAAAGGAGATTATTGCACATTGGCTATTAATGGCAGAGCGCGATTGGAAAAGCGTACTGGCCTTACATGAAGCAGGGCAGCATGTGCACGCGTTATTTTTTTCTCATCTAGTAATCGAAAAAATGCTAAAGGCGCACTGGGCTAAAGATAATCAAGAAAGCGAACCTCCAAGAATACATGATCTGGAGTATTTGTATAACCAAACTGAATTAAAACTTACAGCCGATCAAGTAGACTTGTTGGGAGTTATGAATAGTTGGAATCTGGAAGGTCGTTATCAAGATTACAAAGACAAATTTTATAAGCGCACGACCAAGTCATACACTAAAGAGAAATTGAAATTGGTAGATAACCTACGAATATGTTTACTATCCGAATTGCAAAACAAATTATAACCAGCCTTATTAGCGACTTGTATAGCCACGGGTATAATCCGCAGCGAGTTATTTTATTTGGGTCTGTTGCAAAAGGAAAATCTCATGCCGATTCAGATCTTGACGTGGCCATATGGGATGAAAAATTTACGGGCTGCCGCCCTATAGACTTAGAAGCTATCGTAAAAATTTTACATCGTTACCCACGGGTAGAAGTGCATCCATATCCTGCCGATGAAACCGCATCGAGCAATCCGTTTATTAAGGAGATTGAAAAGGGTGGGATAGAGATTCCTCTGATATTAGCAACCCAAAAAGTATTCAATAATATCCATCACGTGTCCTGACACCACCAAGGTGTAGGAAGCTTAGTTAAGAAATCAACTCCCGATACGACTCGCTATAGAAGTTAGATGACAGCATCAGTTCGCCAGGTGTGCCAGAAGATGCAATCTCTCCATTTTCCAAAATGTAAATGCGGTCGCAACGCTGTGCAGTTTTAATGCGATGGGTGACCAATAAAATGGCCATATTTTGCTTTGCTTTCTGCAACAATGCTAAAATAAAATTTTCAGTATTTCGATCCATTGCCGAGGTGGCCTCGTCTAGCAAAAGAATTTTGGGCTGGCGGAATAAAACTCGTGCCAACACTACTAATTGCTTTTGACCGCCTGAAAGATTTGCACCTTCTTCACCCAACAACGTCAAATAGCTTTGCGGAAATTCTTGAAAGTATTTACCAAATCCTTTTTCCTCGCAAAATGCTACCGCTTTTTGGTATTCCTCAGCCTGATCACTCAGGGCGATATTGTAAAGTAAATTGCCATTAAAAATTTTTAGATCTTGTGGCACTGAGCCAATATGCTCTCGCCATTTTTGAGTGTCGCATTGCACAAGAGGAGTCCCGTTTACTTTTATACTGCCAGCTTCTGGCACATAAAATTTTTCTATCAATTGCAACAACGTACTTTTCCCTCCACCACTTTCCCCCAGCAATGCAACCATTTCGCCCTGCTTGAAGTGGAGTGAAATTTCTTTTAGAATTTGTTTACGGCCAGGAAAACGAAATGAGATATTTTCTAAACTCAGCCCGACCTCATCCCCGTCCCTTCTCCAAAGGGAGAAGGGAGGAGTTTCGATATGGTGTTTGTTTTCAGTATTCTCCTTTTGCCCATCTAGAATATCTTCTTTTTCCATAGAAGTAAACTCAAACATCCTATCAAAAGCGACCAATGCTTCTTGTATTTGAATATTGGCTACCACTAACCTATTTGCTGCAGGTATTACACCACCTGCCATACTCAATAGTGCCACCATCTCGCCTAGCTTTAACTCTTTGGTAAGGACTAGCCACGAGGCAAGACCAAAGACACTGATCATAAAAATGATACCTGTTACTTCTGATACCCAACTAAACTTAATATTTAGCTGGCCTAAGTCTGCCATCTTCTGTTGGAACGTTCCGTACACAGTAGCATTGATGCGTTCAAAAAAAGACTGTTTATTCATCAACTTAATATCGGCAACGCCTTGCATCGTATCTACAAAGTTGCTCTCGGCCATAGCATAGCCACTCATTACTTCCTTTTGAGTGTGAATGATGGGTTTGTTAAACCATAGAAGGATAAGCAAATAGATGGGCAAACTTCCCAGCATAATAAAACCAATAGTAGTTGAGTAGGTAAAAACAAAAACGAGCGACACGATTACTAACAGAAAATCAATAACGATACTGCCCAATACTACCGACAATACTGATTGAATCCTGCGGGTATCGTTCATGCGGGCAATCAACTCGCCTGTTTTGCGTGTATCAAAAAATGATTTGGGTAATTGTAACAAGTTATTGTAAAACCGTTGAATGATGCGGTTATTGAAATCTACGCCTTGCCTTATCATCAACAACCCTCGCAAATACGCCAACCCACTGCGCGCCAACAAAAGCAGTGTTACCAACACCAAACTCAATAAAAGTTTTTGTGTGTTTTCCTTTGGCAAAATATCGTCAATCAATTTTTGAGAGAAGATGGCTGTTGATATTCCCAGTACTGAAATTGCAATACCGAGAAAAAGAGAAACCAAAAGAATCGGGGCATCTTCTTTTACCAAGTCAATGATCCACTCTCTCTTTTTGCCGCGTATTGTCTCTTTTCTTTCAAATTTTTCGGTTGGTACTAATTTTAGCAATGCTTTTGACTGCCAGATTTTTTCCAACTCACCTCCGCTCATTTCAATCATACCTTTTGCAGGGTCAAACAACTGGAAGTGGTCTGACGGCTTACCTTTCGCGCTAGTTGAGCCGTCTGATCCCTGCGGTGGAAAGTAAACAACGTAATGCTGTAGCTGATTTTCGATCACCACATGTAGTATAGCTGGTTCATTCAACTCGCTTAGGTTATGAACCCCTTCAGCTTCTAATCCCTCGGCCTCAAAGCCAACTTGTTGGGCGGCTTGCAACAAGCCGAGCAGTGTAGTGCCTTGGCGCGATGTGCCACTGATTTTACGTAGTTGTTCGAGACTGTTACTCCCGCCATGAAACTGAATAGTGGTAAGCAAGCAAGCAACCCCGCAATCAGATTGGTCTTGCTGTAAGGTAAGAATTTTCCTATCAATTTTCACTTAGGTAAATATTGTAGAATGGCGTCCATTTTTGTTTCACCTTTAAATTCTTTGATGAGTTTGCGGTCTTTGCCATAGATGAAAATGTGGGGAGTAGATAACGAGCCGAAATTTTCATACAGATCGCTTTGATTTATTTTGATAAACTCCAAACTCGGGCTGCCCTCTAAGCCTATGTTTTGTGCTGCTTTCCTTATAGCTGAAATATTCTCAGATGACATTAGCAAAATAGTGGCTTCCGAAAATGCTGGCAGATTTTTCTTTAACTCAGCCAATTCGTATTGGCAATGCTCACACTCGCTGTTAAAGTAAATCAGCAATACGGGCTTAGTAGAAACAACTTGATAGCTGGTACTATCCATCTTAAACAACGGAGGGGCTGCTAAAGTCTGCCTTTTTTCAGCCACTAGTTTTTTATAGAGCACCTTTTCAACTAGACCATAAATCAAGAATAGCACAGCTGCAATTAGCAAAGTAGCACCAATGGTAAGAAGTGATTTTTTGAGCATAGCTATGAAATACTTACTATTAAAAACATCACCAGCAATACCCAAATAAAAAGACCCACTCCGTATGTCTTTGCGACAAATCCAAAACTGCTAGAAAAATTCTTACCCAAAATTTCTTTTAACTGATAGGCAAGCACTATCCAATAGAGCACTTCAAACACGCTAAGAAGTTGAAGAGGATAAAGCAACCACGGGTCAAGTTCAGTAGGTTTAAAAAGGCTAAGAGCTGACAGCGGTGAAAAAAATTGCAGATCTTGAAGGGTATAGTTAACCTCGATAAAAGAAAACCAAATCAATTTTACAAAGCCAAGAGCAGCGAATACAAACTCAGCATTAGTGGCCGCAGTAAAGAATTGTTTAAACCCATTCTCTACACTCAAAAATATGGCCCCAATGGATAGACAAACGACAGAAAACAAAATTTTAATGAATAAGATAAACGGCAGAAAAGCATAAGAAAGCCATTCCCATTTTTTGCCTTGAGCCAATGCATCTGAGATTCGTTCGTAAGAAAGTTGGCTAATAAGTGCCTCATATGTTAAATCATCCGAGATCAATATTCTCTGTACCCCGAATTGAACAATCGAGTAGAGTACTACTAACAAAACAAATTTTCGCACCAACATTAAGAACAATTTTCAATATCTCACTTTAGCCAATTTATTTGCTCAATGGAATGATTTGAAACTATTAAATGGCTTTTAATTTTCTCCTTTAATTCATTTGTGGAGATATTCTCTTTACTTGCGATTTCCACTAAAAGACTTCCTTTCTCCATTATTAAAAAACGATCGCATAAATCGACAACAAGATCAAGGCTATGAGATGTTATAAAGACTGTTTTTTTTCCTCTAAAAGATCTAAGGGTTTCTATTAAACTCTGAATAGTTTTAATGTCAAGATTAACAAAGGGCTCGTCAAGAATTAGAATCTTAGGGTTGTGTATCATGGCTGCCGCCAAGGAAACTTTCATTTTGTTCCCAGAGGATAGATGCTTTATTGGTTTAGCCTCATCCGCCTCTAACTCAAATAATTTGATGATATCTCTAGTCCGAATTTCTGTCTCCTTCTTATTGAGAAATTGAAACTCCCCAACGAATGTTAAATACTCAATAGTAGAAAACTCATCAATTAAAAAGGGCGTGCTAAGCACAATCCCCAGCTTATTTTTATACGAAACATACTTAGGAGCTACTTTTGACCCAAGAATGACTACTTCTCCTTCGTCATAAGGTATCAGATTGCATAGAATATTTATTGTTGTTGTCTTCCCACAACCGTTGTTTCCGATAAGAGCAACAAACTCATTTTCATGGACTGAAAATGAAAATTGATTTAAAACTCTCTTGCCATTATAAGATTTAACAACATTGTCAAATAGAATATGATTGTTTGAATAGGTTGCCATTAGTTAAATTTATTAGTACAAGAGTATCTATTGCAAGAATTGCTAAGGCAGTAACGTATAGAGGCGTAATTGAAAGAAAGATGCTAATTGCAATGAAGGTAATCATAGAGCACACTAGTTTGATCCAATTAGGAAAATTGCAAAATAGCAGAGTCGTATAAAAGGTAAGAAAATGGGTTATAAAAATCAATGGAATGCTCTTTTCTTTACTCATCAAAGTAATTAGTACTAACTGCAAAAGTGATAAAGCGTAAATAATAAAGACTTTTGTCATATGGAGTTTGAATGAATCTATATTTAATATCTTGTAAAATGTAGTTAATCCTCTATCACGATTATAGAGAATGACCAAGTAAATATTACTAAGCGTGATGAATATTTTCCACAAAAGTTCGTACGAAAGAATATAAAAGATAATGAAAGTAAATACCGAGATTAAATAAAAATATAGCATTTTATCACCTTTAGTCCATAGTTTTAAATGTAATCTCATTAAAAGAAATGATCTATCCATTTATCTATTTATTTGACCAATGCTTGTGAATATACTGGGAGTTAAAGAAGTAGAGACTAATAAAGATTAGAACAGGAATTAAGTACAGTAATGGGTTAGTACTAAGGAGCGGAAGATTTGCTATCCCCCCAAAAGGATTAAAAAAGAAAAGATAAGAAATGTCGCTGTTCCTCACAAAAGTTATTATAACAATTGTAATGGCTGGTAGTATACTAATATGCTGTTCATACCCTTTCATTTCAAAAAGATCGTAAAGCGTTATTAGTAGATATATTGTTAAAAAGTTTTGGATTACTGATAATGTCGTAAACAAAAATCTGTCACCAATAGGTATGCTTGAAATAAAGAGCATCATTAGTGGGGGGATAATGATCAATTTCCATAAATAGAATTTTTTATAGAATAATGAAACCCTACGAAGGATTAGGTGAGTATGATTTATAGAAAATGCTTTAAAATTTTCTTTTTTAAGAAAATGATTACTCTTTATCTCAATTATAAAAGATAAAATAAAAAAGAAACCGATGATGTTACTTACCAAGATGTAGTCAGATGCCTTCAAATTTTTTGTAAAAAAGAAGATAGAATATAAACCGCAAATTGCTACAGCAATTAGAATTTGAGCTAGATGACGCCACATACTGATCTATGTATTGATTTAGTAATGATATAAATAGAAGATAGCAGATACATCTGCTATCTTCATAAAATTAAAGCAGGATAGCTTTAGAACCAACTATTGCTGTTGGCACACGACTGCGCACTTCTTACCCCGCCAGCAAATGACAATGCTCCAAAAAATATTCCTACTCCAGTTGATGATGCTGCAACAGCTCCTGCAAAGCCAGCTACCATAAGAGCGCAATCAATGTAGGCACCTCCTTGAGTAGCCTCTACTTTTTCGATACTTAATTTTTTCATAAAACTAAAATTTTGTTGAGATTTTGAATTTTCATTTGGCGATTAAACCCTGCTCCGCCTGCAGTTTGTTTCGTATTCCCGTTGCTAGCTTAGGCTTGAAAACGTTTCAAGAAGCAAATCAAATTTAAAAAAATCAAGCTACCCCCCATAAATAGGGGGTTGCACAACCCCCTATTTATGGGGTATTTTAGAAAAAAAAATTCTGTGGGCGTAAAAAAGACTGTGTTAGTAGTAGATGACCATGAATTTGTGCTGGCCGCGCTGGCAGCCTTAATGAATTCACCCGTATTACAAGTTTACACCGCTGAGTCTTCCGAAAAAGCCCTTTCTATTTGTAAAGCCTATACGATTGATGTGGCTTTTATTGATGCTCGTATGCGGCCAACTAGCGGCATTGAGTTAATTGGCATGATCCATAAAAAATACCCAACCATAAAAGTGGTAGGTATGACGAGCTATACCGAAAAAGCTACCATTTTAGATTTTATTGCCGCTGGTGTGGTCGGGTATGTACCGAAACTAAAATTGAATCAAGCTTTATTTTCAGATTGCCTGCAAGCGGTATTGGCAGGGCAAACTTTTTTTCCAGAAGAAGTAAAAAAAATGATAGCCGAATTATCCTCAAAAGCACACCCAACAAAAACGCTGTTGAGCGCCCGCGAATATGAAATCGCCAAATTACTGTGTACTGGTAACTCGGCCAAGGAAATTGCCGATCAGCTTGGGATATCAAAAAACACAGTTGACGATTACAAAAAAACCATGTTAGAAAAGACCAATACTAAAAACAGTAGCGAACTAGTCAGCTTTCTTCATCGGAATGGGCTAGTATAGATTTTGGCAAAAACGTTACGATTCGTATACCTTGTCTCCTAGGTGTAAATACCTCCATAGAAGCACCAATAGTTTTGGCACGTGCCTGAATTGAATCAAGTCCATATCCCTTTTTGGCAAATGGCGGCATACCATAACCTGGATCTTCCGCCTCAATAAACAGTCCGTCTTTTTGCCACGTAACGTTTATATGAAACTGTGTTTGAGTAGAATATTTAATGGTATTTTGCATCGCCTCCTTAACAATATACAACAACTCAGTTTTTTCTTTAGTGGTGAGGGGAAACGTATTTTCGTTTTGGTCTTCCGTCACAAAAACCTGAATAAAATGAAAATTCTTAAACTTAGATTCCAGTTCATATAGCAAAGTAATAAGTGTGTTGCCTGCAATATCTTGGTCGTCTATATCTTCAATAAAATATCGTATTGCATTGATGGTACGTTCTAAGTCATGAAGAATTCCTCCACCATACCTTTCTTTTGTGGCTTTTGTCGGTGATAATAAAAGGAATTCTAGTTTCAGCTTAATAGCCGTAATTCGTTGAATCGTATCGTCATGCAATAACCGCTTGATGCGCAACCGCTCTTCGTCAATTGCAAGTTGTACTTGATCAGATGGTAATTCCTGCTCAACATTAGGTGGTGGTTGCGGAAGCAAATGGGTAACCACATCTTCATGAACGACATCAGGTTTAGGCTGTTTTTTATTGAGTGACCAGCCCAGTAACCGAAAAAGAAAATAGCTCCCAGTAATAGCAAAATAGACAAACAAAATAATAGCCACCACATTGAGTGTAAAAGTAAGAATTACATCTGATGGATCGATTTATGGGATTGGCTATTAAATCTAAAAGATCAACTACTCCCCCACCTTAAACGTATTCAAAATCACTTCTAACTCGCGCATGATTTCGCGTTGCTGTTTGCCGGGGGCGTAGGTAAATCCTTCGATGTAATAGAGCATTCCTGTTTTTTCATCTACCAACGCATACGAAAGAAAGGGACCGCCCATGGTTACGTTATTGGTGCGCCACAAGCCGCGCATTTCTACCGCATACTTTCCTTTAAAACTAATTTCGCGGGTAAGTACAGGCTTAAATGAAATAGCCGTTTCGGTAACTAAATAAGATTGCAACCGCTCGGGGTCGCCAAACAAATATTTTTTACATACATCGTTGCGGAATTGGATGAGGCTATCCCTTTTAAACTGATCTGCTGAACGATATTTTTTCCTCGCAATAAAAATACTTTTGTCATCTTTCTGATTGATTTGCCTCGCCCATACAAACGAACTGTTCTCGGTTACTAAGTCGTACCCAAATGGTATTCGCATTTCGATGTTCATTTTATTTTTGAGCAACTCGGCAATACCTTTCATTTGGCCAGCCTTGAAAAGCGAAGTAGTAAGCCGGGTTTGTTCGGCACGATCGAAATGGGCAACAATTCTGTTGGTATTTCTTTTGATTTTCTTTATCAGCGATTTTTCGTCTGCACCCACCAAAAATAAAACCTCTTGCCCCTTAGCAAATAAGTTGGTAGCGGTAGACATAAAAAACGAAGTGTCGGCTTTGATTTTATCAGTAGATTGTTTTGTAAACATTCCCTTCACCCGTTTTGCTCCAATGGTATTTTGATCGAGCGTGACGGCAAAAATTAAATTCCTGCGCTGCTTTAAAATAAAATTTAGCTTTCGCGGATCAATCCAGCGTAAGCGGTAAATGGGCTCTGCCCGATTTAAGATTTGCATCTCGGCACCAAAGGTTGAGTCTATCAATGCACCGAGCGGCCCCTTCCATTGGATGGAGTCCATTACCAAATACATATCGCCCGTTAACCCCGATGCAGGTGGTTTGTTACCTTCTACGCCATCACCTGAACAGGCTACTAAAAATATTATTAATGAACAAAAAATGATTGTTTTGATAGAGTGAGTAAGTGACATATTTTTTTATTACTGCGTTATCTAAGCGGCCTCGTTCTGTGAAAAAAAATCAAAAGTACCTTCTTACGTAACATAACAAGACTATAATACATCACTATTCGAAACGTCACATGATCGCTAAAGCCTAAATTGATTGGCCTTGCTCTTTACCCAACAATTAATTTTTGTCCTGGTTTCAGTTTGTTGCCTTTCAATTTGTTCATGCCTTTGATCTTCTCTACCGATATGCCTTGCAGCCGCTTTGCAATATCCCACAGAGTATCGCCTGGCTGAACGGTATAGGTTTTTGAATTGATGGGCACAACTGAATCGAGAGAACGAGCAGAGGCCGTAATGCGAATAGGGTAACTCCAAACATTGATTCGTTGGCCCACTCGGATTTTATTTCCTGACAAACTATTCCACTTTTTTAGATCTGCTACCCGCACACCAAACCGCTCGGCAATAGAACCCAACACATCGCCTGAACGCACACTATAAATTTGCACTTCGCGTCCATAGGTGCTGCCAGAAGTATTGCGTGCAAGTGCTTCTAGCTCCCTTTTACCAATGCGCGATGAAGAGTCTAAAATAAATTGTCGGTTTTGCAAGAGCGATGACTTAGCCCACGTAGGGATTTTGATGATGTGGTTCTTTCCATTATCGGGCAAGGCACTGCGCATAACGGATGGATTCAAATGCTGCAAGTCTTCAAGGCAAGTGCCTGTTAAATTTGCAAACGTTTCGAAATGCAAAAATTGATTTACGTGAATAGTATCATGCGGTGGCACTTCTTCTTTTGCAAACTCTACCAAGTTGTGCTCTTCTGTGTAGTTCATGGCATATACAATAGCAATAAATTGCGGCACATACGATTTTGTTTCGCGCGGCAAGCGTGCGTACACATCCCAAAAGTTTTTCTTGTAGCCACTTCTGCGGATGGCATTTCGTACGGTACCTGGCCCCGAATTGTAAGCGGCCAACACCAAGTGCCAATCATGAAACATGCTGTAGAGTTGCGCCAAATACCGACACGCAGCATCGGTCGATTTTTCAGGATCCATGCGCTCGTCAATATACCAATCGTTGCTTAAACCCATGTACCGACCCGTGCCCGACATAAATTGCCATAAGCCAACGGCTCGCGCACGCGAGGTAGCTCGTGGGTTAAGGCCCGACTCAATGATTGACAAATACTTTAATTCATCGGGGAGATTATATTCTTTCAATTTTCGTTCGAAGAGGGGAAAATACAAATCCTTCCTTCGCTGCACCATACGTGTATAGTCTCTATCGCGAATCGTAAAATAATCTATGAAGGATTGTACTTTACTATTGTAGGTTAAGTCAATGGTTTGTTGAAGATTCGTTAATCGCTCGGCAATTACTTTGGGGGTAGCTTCTGCCGGAATATACTCTAGGTTGTTGGGCAATAGTAACGTAGCCGTTGTATCAATCGGAAGAATTAAATCGCCTGCAAGCGTATCTTTCAACACTATCTCTTGCGCTGTTAGCTCGGTGCCAAAAAGTAAACATAGCATCAGTGCCAAAAAATGGAAACTGTAAACAAAAGCTACCTTCTTCATCACCGCCTTGTTAAGAATCGTTAAAAAATTTGCGCCCATCGTCCAACTTCAGTTTAAAAAATCACGCTAAGTTCATCAATATCTTCGAGAATTGAAATAGTTTCTCTTCCTCAAAATCATCGGCCATTAATTGAATGCCTATTGGCAAGCCCCCTTCGTCTATCCCGCAAGGCAATGATATGCCCGGTATGCCAGCCACATTAGCTTGAACGGAAAATAAATCGGCCAAGTACATTTCGACTGGGTTTTCAGAATGAGTACCCAATCTAAAAGCCGTTGTAGGTGTGGTGGGCGTGAGTATGAAATCGTACGATTTAAAAATAGTTTTCAATTCATTGCGAATCATTCGCCTTACTTTTTGCGCTTTTGAATAATAAGCATCGTAATAACTGGCGCTCAACACAAAAGTGCCAAGCAAAATTCTGCGTTGCACTTCTTTGCCAAATCCTTCGGCCCTAGTTTTTTTATAGAGCGATTCTAGGTTGTTGGCGTTGGTACTTCTGTAGCCATAGCGCACACCATCAAATCGCGATAAATTAGAACTGGCTTCGGCAGTTGCTAAAATGTAATACGTTGGAAGAACATATTCATTCAGCGGAAAAGAAATTGGATCAACTTGGTGCCCATGCTCTTTTAGCTGCTCTATTTTTTTTTTAATCGCTGTGCGGATAGCGGGCTGCAATGCTGGTGAATCGAGCGTATCGCTCATGTAGGCAACTTTAAATTTTTTCTCTGGCGATGGCTCTGTCAAATACGCTGGCACTTCTCTTTGTGAAACAGTACCATCGAATTCATCTTCACCTGCAATTACTTCTAGCACCAGCGCAACGTCTTCAATATTTTTTGAAAATACCCCGATGCAATCAAACGAAGAGCCATAAGCCACCAAGCCGTGGCGAGAGATGCGCGAATAGGTGGGCTTTAGCCCAACGATTCCGCAAAAAGCGGCAGGCTGCCGAACTGAACCGCCCGTGTCTGAACCAATCGAAACATGGCACATATTGGCCATTACGGCAACTGCCGATCCGCCCGAAGAGCCTCCCGGCACTCGTGAATTATCTATGTCGTTTAGCACTGGCCCGAAGGCAGAGTTTTCGTTGGAAGAACCCATCGCAAACTCATCGCAATTTTGCCTACCAATAATAATGGCATCTTGATCTAACAGCCGCTGCACTGCGGTTGCATTGAATTGTGAATGGAAGCCGTTTAGAATTTTGCTGCCTGCCTGAAGTGGATGGTCTTTATAACAAAGCACATCTTTAATGCCTACCACCAAGCCCGCTAATTTACCAGCCGTTTTGTTTTTAATCTTTCGATCTACTTCTTGCGCACATAGCAACGCCTCTTCGCGATATACACTCAGAAATGCATTGAGATGCTTCTTGTTGTCTATATTAGAAAGACAATCCGAAACCAACTTCTCGCAAGAAGTGGTTCCGGTTAGAAGTTCGTGCTGGATTTGCGCGAAGTTCGAATAAGGTTTCAACGGTTACTTTGGATCAATCTTTGGCACTTCTTTGCCCGCATCGTCTACCTCTTTCTTCACGTCTTTAACGGCATCCTTAAATTCGCGAATACCTTTTCCTAGTCCTTTTGCAAATTCAGGTATTTTCTTTGCGCCAAAAAAAACAAGCACAAATATTCCGATAATGAACCACTCCATCCCACTTGGCATTCCAAACAAAAGTATCGTATTCATAGAATTAATGTTAAGATCGTAAAGATAAGATTAATTGATAGATACCAAAAATAAGGACTCTTCAATCGGCAATAAATGACTTCCATTGGCTCTTTATCATGCCGATGTATTGATTGTTGGCCGCATCATAGCTAAGTTTATCATATACCATCGGTATAATGTCTATCCCCTCGGTAGTTAACAAGCCCCATTTGGCCGATTGGCAAACCAACAGATAACGATCTGTCACTTCCTCTAAAAATTTAAACCGTGGTTCTATCAAAACTTTTCCATCGGCTGATGCCAACCCCCACAAGCCATTGCTGCCCAATAAAAATTTTCCGTTGGCTTGTCGTTTAATTGCTTGATACTTTAAAGAAATTATAGGCTTGCCCATCTTATTAATCACGCCCACCATTGCCTTCCTTTTTGCAATGCTCAATCCATTTATAAAAGGTGTAACTGATTCATAATTTGGCTGTATGACTAACTGGTCGGAAGTGTTGATGAAGCCCCATAAGCCAATTAGCTTAACGGGCGCAAGTCCTTCCTGAAAATTTGAAATGCTATCGTAGCGATTGGCGATAGCCAGTTTACCGAAGGCATCGACAAATCCAAACTTTCCATCTATTCGAGCACCCATGAAGCCTTCTTGCAACCGAAATTCATTCTTGCGAGAACTAATCAGAGTGTTTGCTTGCGCTTGATGTTCCATTACTTGAAATGGCATACCATCATAGGTAATTGCCTTCTCTTTTCCATTCTGCTCTTCTACCCAATAGTCTTTCTCAAACCGAACTGGGTACTGAGTGAAATAAATAATGCTGCCGCTCATGTCTTTTAAAAAAGAGTTAGACTTTTCGATTTGCAAGTACCTGTTATCATTTGCTAATCGAATCGGAAATGCCTGCGGTGCTAGTTTCCAATTTTCTTGGTAATCGATTATTCCAAATTGTCCTTTAAATTTTACGGCAAGGAATGAATTAGTGCGATCTCCGATCGAATCAAAAACGCAGTGAACCACCTCTTTGCCACTTGCGCTCAGCACACCTGCATAGCCTCTGTAATTGGCTACCCAAGTAGCGCCATTGTACGAATGGATCGCATCATAGAATTTATCTGTAAGGGTTGCCCCAATTTTATTTAGCAATTGCCAGCCGCTAGCTTTTTTGTAAGCTCGAAATCCATCTTCTGTTTTATTTATAGAATCATAATTGATCGGGATAACATAGCTTCCATCTACCTTTACAATTCCATATTTTCCTTTGGCTTTAGCTAAAAATATTTCTGGTGATAATTCTTGCAGATTATCCCATTGAATGGGAACTAGTATCTTTTGTTGTTCATCTAACAAACCGCATTTGCCACCCAAAAAAATAATGTTTCGTTTTTGCGATACAGCTTCTAAAGAATCGGCCAGGATTTTTTTGATTAGTTTATTTTGTTGATCGAGAAAATGCCATTCACCCGGCAACTTCAATTTTACTTTTCCATCGGCAAGAATAACAATATCGCTATATTGTATTGGCTCTTTCAGCTCACCCTCGCGATTCATTAAGCCGCGTAATCCATTTTTATAAACGATAAAAAAACCCCTATCAAATCCCGAAAGGCTATCAATTGTAGGATCGGTAACCTGCTTACCATCTTCACTAAACAAAGCAATTTTTCCGTCTCTGTTTTCTGCTGCATAACGCAACGTGCCGAGCGAAAAAATACGTTTATGGATAAGCGGAATCAACACGCGATTTTCTAAATCAATCAAGCCAAAATCATAACGGCTGCCTACCAAATTAAAAACAATTGCCCTCAGTCCGTTTACCTCAATGCCATCGTATAGAAATGGGATTTTAATTTCACCTCGCAGATTCAAACATCCTGTTTTAATTGAAACGGCATTCAATCTTTTTTTTGCTACAACATATTCGCCATTGCCATACGCCATCCACTCAAACTCAGCAGGCGTTACAAATTCTTTCTTTAAATTAATGAGACCCCATTTTTCATTCAGTCGGTAGCCAGTAGTTTGGCCCACCACCGAAAAATTCCCGTCCGACCATCCCAAGGCATCGAAAGATGCCGGAATAATAACTTGACCTAATTCGTTTTTGATTCCCTTCTTACCGTTTTCGTCAAAAACCTGATATCCATCACCTTTTGATGCAATGCTGATGACAAGCCCATAGAAGATTAAAAGGAATTTCATTCTGTAAAGGTAAGGAGTAACAACTTATTAGGGAATTTTTTGGAGATTTGTATGGTTTAACAACAATACGTTTAAACCAACCAGCAAGGTGCAACTAACTAGAGTGACTATGTACATCGAACAACTGTATACAAATTGTTTAGCCGAAGCAGCTTATTATATTGAATCAGAAGGCGAGGCCGCCATTATAGACCCTATTCGTGAAACCCAACCTTATACAGAGTTGGCCAGAAAGCGAAATGCTAAAATCAAATACATTTTCGAAACTCATTTTCATGCTGATTTTGTTTCGGGACATATTGACTTAGCAAAAAAAGCAAACGCTCCTATTATATACGGCCCCTTAGCAGAAACCAACTACGACAGTATCAGTGCCAGCGATGGTGAAGAATTTAAAATTGGGAAGTTAACCCTTCGGGTATTGCACACGCCAGGGCATACGCCTGAATCTTCGTGCTTTCTTTTATTGGATGCTGATAAAAAAGAACATGCCGTATTTACAGGTGATACTTTATTTGTTGGAGATGTGGGCAGACCCGATTTACTAGATGGAATATTAACTCGTGAAGAGTTGGCCAGTATGCTCTATGATTCGCTTAACCAAAAAATAAAAACATTACCCGATTCGGTAATCGTTTACCCTGCGCATGGCCCTGGTTCTGCCTGCGGTAAAAACATTGGGAAAGAAACTTTTTCTACCATTGGAGAACAGAAGAAATTTAACTACGCACTGAAGGCTACAAACCGCGAAGACTTTATAAAGCAAGTAACAGACGGCATCTTACCACCGCCTAATTATTTCTTTCAAGACGCCCGAATCAATAAAGAGGGATATAGCTCAATTGATAGTGTGGTTGCAAAAAATAACCGGCCACTTTCACTTGCTGAATTTAATCGGGAGGTAAAAAACGGAGCGGTGATCGTGGACACCCGCAAAGCTGAAGATTTTGAAAAAGGATTTATTCCTTCATCCATAAATATTGGACTCAATGGACAATACGCCATTTGGGTGGCAACTCTCGTACACATACGGACTCCCATTGTATTGGTTGTTGACAATAATACCGAAGCAGAAGCGATACTTCGATTGGCGAGGGTTGGCTACGAAAATGTGTGCGGCTTTTTACAAGGTGGTGTGGCCGGCTGGGATGGAAAGCTAGAAACAGTAAGATCCATTTCGGCAGAGGAAATGAAAAAGGAAATGCAGCATACACAAGTACTTGACGTGCGAAAACATGGCGAATGGAATACGAGCCATTTGCGAGAAGCTACTTTTGTTCCTCTCTCCGATTTTCCTAAAAACTTATTCACACTCGATAAGCAAACCCCTTACATCGTACATTGTGGTGGTGGGTACCGATCAATGACGGCTATTTCGATTATGCGAAATGAAGGCTTTACAAATCTTACCAACGTTTACGGTGGTTTTGGCGCTATGGTGCAAGCAGGGTTAGAAGTCGTTACAGAAGAAGTAGCTGTCTAGTCGTTCAAAAAATTTTCAACATCGCTCTCGGTGTCAATGTCGATGCCTCCGTTTACAAATGGCACGGTAACAACGTGAGCTTTATTTTTGAATAGGATGTTTTTTGCACCTTCGCCATCTGACATTTGGCTAATTTCTTCAAACCAAGTTTTGTCAAATAGCGCAGGCACACCTTCGGTACCTGCATAGGCCGATGCTACAATAGACGCTTTTGTTTCAACGAATTTTTTTTCCAGGCCTACTAAGTGAGAAGCACTTACATAAGGCTGATCGCAAACCAAAACAATAACATGAGAGGTGGTTGGCGATTGTTGTAATACCGATGCAAGGCCTACTTTGATTGAACACCCCATGCCTCTTTTCCATTGATGATTGATAACGATTGTTACAGGCAAGTCGTCAATTTCACTTTGGTGGGCAGCGGCATTTGCACCCAACACCGCTACGATATTCTTGCAACCTGTTTCTGTTGCTGCCAGCGCAGTACGCCTTAGCAAGGTAAGACCACGAAAAAAAAGAAGCTGTTTTGACTTACCCAATCGAAGGGATTCTCCAGCTGCTAAAATAATGATAGCACTTTGACTCATTTCACTTTACGATTGGAGATAGAACTAAAAGGTATTGAAAACTTTACCAAATCTATTTTGGAATTAACAGATCATTTTTTTCGTCAGGAGTTCGGATATAACTGCGGGCTTTTCGTTTTTCCATTTCCGCTAATTGAGTATTTCCAAACGTATTTATATCACCTTTAAAAAGCACTCTCCATATTTTTCCTTTTTTCGATTCTGAAATATATAGTGACCCATCAGGCCCTTCGGCTAAGCCCATGGGTCTGTACTTGGTATCCTTCATATTTACAATCGTTTCTACGCCCGCAAAGCCATCGGCAAACACTTCCCAGTTTTCACTTGCCACGCCATTTTCAAATGGAACAAAAGCAACTATGTAGCCAGCCTGTGGATAGGGGCCTCGATTGGTTGATCCATGAAATGCAACAAACGCGCCCTTCTTATAGCGGGCAGGAAATTGGGATCCCTTATAAAATAATAAATCATTGGGTGCCCAATGTGCCGGGAAACCCATCATAGGAAGAGCATATTCCATAGACTCCTTTACTCCATCTCCGCCATACTCAGGAGCCAACATTCTCTTGCGCTTGACAGGGTCATAATACGTATATGGCCATCCGAAATTATCGTTCTCTTTTATGATCATAAATTCCTCCGCTGGCAAAATCGCGTTCTGCCATTGGCTAAAATGTTGTGGTGCATGACCATGCAAGTAATCTCTACCATGTTGCACAGCATACAAACCGTTATGTTCTTCGTTCCATGAAATTGCCACAATACTTCTCAGGCCAGTTGCAAATTTTTTTCCGTCTAGCTGATACTGCCCGAGTTTAGCCTCATCGTATTTCCAAATACTACCCAAATAATTTAATTGCTGACAAGGAAACTCGCCTTTCACGTTTGCAACTGAATTCCCTTCAGTTGTATTCCAATCTTCACACACATTGGTTGGCGCACTAAAGGTAACGTACATGCCCCCTTGATTGTCGAAAGCAAGGGATTTTGCATTGTGCCACCGAATGGGATATTGATCGGTTAAAATAACTTCTGGCTTTCCCTCAGGGATCAATTGTGTTGTTGATAATTTTTGTCGGTAAATCACTAACTCAGAACTAAAGTATAGATATCCTTTGTGGATGCGCATTTCCGTGGCAAAGCTTCCATCGTTGGGATAGTCTCCGAAGCGTTATATGATATCCGCTTTGCCATCATTATTGGTATCTCTAATTGCTACATTGCCCTTATCACCGGTAGAAATTTTAAGTTTCACATATACATCACCATTTTGATTTACTGCCAGATGGCGTGAAGGGCCAACGCTATCGGCAACCACCAATGCCCCAAATCCATCAGGCAAAAAAAGCCCACCATTATCGATATCAGGTTGTGGGCTTAGCATTGGTTTCTCGTTTCCGCAGCTAACTAAGAGTAGGCAACCAAGTAGAAGTAATTTTAATAGACGCATTGAATCTGTGATTAAATCAGACAAATTTATTTCCTTTCATGGGAAATCACCTACTATGTATTGTTCCTTCCTTATCCCTCAAAAAACCACTCGGTCTATTTGAAAAT
>JAAFHY010000043.1 GCA_013298505.1 Cytophagales bacterium | reverse complement strand
TCTCTTACCTTTTGCCCACTTTACTTTTTTATCCGCCAAGCGAGCTTCTACTTGCTCTCGAATGGATTGCAACTCTATATATGCACGGTAGCAGATCATTGATTGGTTAGTTTGTAGTTTTAGATCAACTTCGCTGATGGTTACCCTCGGATCTAATCGTACTTCGATAGGCTGCTCTTCAGCAACACCGTCTACCACCAATCGTATTTTGTATTTGCCGGGTGCGACATAAGGCCCCACAGGTCCGCTGGGTGTATTATGATAGACGGCTGCAATCGAAAATTGTCTGCTGCTACCTCTGGGCTCGCTATGGCGTAAGTCCCAAACAAACCGATGGTGGCCGGGTTGAGTAGATATCGATTTAGCAGGGCGGATCCAATACGTAGGGTGCGGGATTGAAAGTGTATCGATCACCTCAGGTGTATCTTTACTTGAATAGGTTCTAATCGGCAAATTGTTGTTATCTAAAATTTCAATTTTCACCTCTCCTACTGTACCCTCAAGCCAATAGTCAATCGCGGCTCCGTCATACGGATTTTGCCCTGCTGGTTCTTCTGGGGGAAGTGGCGTATCAGAAAACATATTGTAACGTACGCGTGTTGCTAATGCCGTTGGAAAAAGATAAATCTTCTTTGCATTCGCATTGGCTAGGTTTCGTAATGGCACGATGTTATCTAATATCCAGATTGATCGGCCATGTGTGCCTACTACTAAGTCGTTGTCGTTAATAACTAAATCGCGAATGGAAGTTGAAGGCATATTTCTTCTAAGCGATTGCCAATTTTCACCATCGTCAATAGAAAAGAAAATTTCTCTTTCAGTACCTGCAAATAGTAAACCTCGCTGCTTTGGATCTTCTCGAACTACATTCACCGAACCCGTTGCCGGTATTCCATTAATTATTTCTTTCCAGGTAGCTCCACCATCGTTGGTTCTATAAATATGAGGACGCAAGTCATCTTTTCTAAAAGCATTTACTGAAAAGTATGCAGTGCCTATATCAAAATGCCCAGCTTCTATTTGAGAAACTTTATCCCATGAGGTAAGTGCTGATGGTGTAACGTCTTTCCAAGTTAGGCCACCATCGCTGGTAAGATGCACTAAGCCATCGTCTGTTCCTGCCCATGTTGTTGCTTTGCTTAATGGCGAGCCGCTTACTGAATAAATTACCGCGCGCTGTTTCATGGTATTGAGTTGCTCGGTTCTAAAGTCGCCAATGCTTACAGGTACTTCGGGTTGCTTTCGCGTTAAGTCGGGGCTGATAATTTCCCATTGATCGCCACGTGAAGTAGACTTCCATAGCACATTAGTGGCAAATAGAAGTTGATCGTCATCGGCAGGGTGAAATAATAGTGGAAGCGTTCTTAGCATTCTATATTGCCCACTTCGTAATGCTTCTGGAGCAACGTTTTGTGTTTGACCTGTCCGCTTGTTGAAGCGAGTTACTCGGCCTCCGTAAATCATGTCGGGATTTTTTGGATCGGCCACCACATAGGCATATTCATCCGCACCCGATCCCATCCAGTCTCTAAACGAAATTTGCCCTCCATCGCCACGGCTTTTAATACCGATGGCACCACTCTCTTGCTGCCCTCCATAAATCCAATATGGAAATTGGTTATCTGTGGATATATGATACAACTGTGCCGTTGGTTGGTTGTACCACGAGCTCCATGTTCGCCCACCATTCACCGTAACCGTAGCACCTTGGTCGGCAGCAAAAATCATAATGTCGGGTTGTAATGGGTTGATCCAAATGCGATGATAATCATCTCCACCTGGCGCACCTTTAAAGGAAGTCCATGTAACACCTCCGTCCATCGAGCGGTACGAAGCGGTGTTGGCAGAAAATACTACATCGGCATTCTTTGGATGTACTTTCACTTCGGCAAAGTCGCTACCACGGCCAAATACCCTGCCCTCAGTTGATACACGTTTCCAACTTTCGCCTGCATCATCGCTTCGGTATATCCCACCCAGTGCTTTGGCATCTACCGTTGCATACATTCGGTTTGAATTGCTTGGCGCGATGCAAAATCCAATTCGCCCCAATCCCTCATTTGCAGAGGGTAAACCAGTAACCATTTTCTTCCAAGTATTTCCACCATCAATTGATTTGTAGAGTCCGCTGTTCTTGCCTGAAAAAGATGCATTTTCCCAAGGGCCTTCGCGGTGTTCCCACAAATCGGCAAACACAGTCTCAGGATTATTTGGATCAAACTCTACTTGAATTGCCCCGGTGTTATGATCTATGTACAACACTTTTTCCCACGTGACTCCCCCATCTTTGGTTCGATAAACTCCTCTCATTTCATTGGCGCCATACGGATGGCCAAGCACGGCAGCGAACACCACATCGGGATTGGTAGGATGAACCACCACTCGACCAATCTGCTGAGCATCTGCAAGCCCAATGTGCTTCCAATTTTTTCCACCATCGGTAGATTTGAACATACCATCGCCCGTTGCAAGGTCTGGCCTGTGAAGTCCTTCACCTGTTCCTACATAAACTACATTGGGCTGCGATGGAGAAACCGCTATATCGCCAATTGAACCTGTAGACTCTTTATCGAAAATGGGTTTCCATGTGCGGCCGTAGTCATCTGTTTTCCACGCGCCCCCGTTGTTTACGCCCATGTAAAATACGTTGGGTTGAGAGGGAATTCCCACAGCACCCACCGTTCGCCCCGCCCGAAAGGGACCAACTAATCGGTAGTTAAGTTCTTGATAATATGAAGGGCTAATAGTTTGCCCTACTGCAAAAAGTGAAATCAAAAGAAGGATCAACGGCAACGATTTTTTAATCATAACAAGAATTTTAGAGGCATGGAAAAATAGCGATAAATAATGCAAGTTGGAAGTGGATTTTGATCGGACTTAGACCTTTTTCTTACATAGGCGGAGTCAGGATATGTAGGACAAATAAAAGTTTAGTTGGCAACTATTTTTAGTTGCTATCAACGACATGCTTAATAATATCGCTTTAATCAGTTCGTTACCTTACTATCTTATTATTTCGGCAACTGAATTAGCTTACTGCCTAGATAATCAATCGGTAAACTCCTAAATTTACTGTATGTATTTAATACCATTAACTATGTCTGCAAGGTTCTTTTTCATTTTTCTTTTTGTTAGCTCTGCCCTTCTCGGGCAAAGAGAAGTAAAAACTTACTACGACCCAATGAAAAGGCAAGTGGAAGAACACTACTTCGTTACGGCCGATAATCAGGTGATGGAAGGAAAATACAAGCGTTTCTTTCCAAATGGCAAATTGAATATTGAAGGCTCATTCGTTAATGGTGTTAGGTCAGGCACGTTTTACGAGTACCATCAAAACGGAGTACTTATTCGTAAAATAAATTACGAAAACGGATTACGCCACGGCACCGTAGAGGTCTACAATGAGAAGGGTAAGCAAATCCAAAAAGCATATTACCAAAATAACCTATTAGTCGATAGCATAAAATCCTACTTTCCAACTGGCATACTTAAGCAAGAGAGCTCTTTTGTTAAAGGCAAGCCCGATGGTTTTGTGAAGGAGTATTATACATCGGGCAAGCTAAAAAAAGAAATTACGTATAGAGATCAAAAGCCAAATGGCATTACCAAAACATTTTACGAGACGGGCGTTGTAGAAACAGAAGCAAATTACCGAGACGGATTTATAGCGGGCTATTTCAAATCATTCTACCCGAATTCGCAACTTGAATTAATTTATTCGATAACAGAGGGCGAAAAGGTAGGCGATTTCAAAAGCTATGATGCGGAAGGACACTTGCTTTTGGAAGGTCATTTTATGAATGCAAAACTATATGGCGAAAATATTGGCTATTATGCAAGCGGCAACAAGCGGCACCAGTATCAATTTAAAGAGGGAGGAAAGTACGGAACCAATTACGATTACTACGAAAATGGAAAAGTGAAAGCCAAGCAACAATTTTCGTTGAGTGGCAAGGATAGTAAGTTGGAAGAATACACAGAAGAAGGTAAACTTTTGTACTCAAAAGAATATAGAGAGGGCCGATCGAATGGCGTATGGATTTATTATTTTAAAGATGGTAAGACAATAAGTTTAAAAGAGACTTACGAAAAAGGGATGCTTAATGGCACTCGTATTCAGTTTCAAGAAAATGGAGAAAAATTAGTAGAGGAGATTTGGAAATTTAACCTCATAACCGGACTGGTAAAAAACTACTATCCCGATGGCAAATTGTTATCGGAGTGCGACTACCGAGGAAGCCGCCAGCATGGAATGTACACCAGCTATTTTTCTAATGGCAAAATCAAAGAACAAGGTGAATATGTGGCCAACAAAAAGCATAAACAGTGGAAAGAATTTGACGAGTCGGGCGCGTTGATCAAAACCCTTACTTTTCAAGCTGGTATTTTAAAATCAGAGAAGCTAAATTAAGAGCATCTCTAAAACCCTCTTGAAAGTCTCTGCGAGTGAGGAACGACCTAAGTAATCCCTAGTTTATTACTTTGAAATTCGGGATTACTTCGCTGTCGCTCGCAAAGACGAATAGATTTTTAAAGATGCCTGTAATGAGTTAGTCGAAAGAAAAGAACTCAATAGTAAATTTCAACTACCCTTTCTTCTTCTTTTCACCCCGCTTATCTTCCTCTTCTGCCAGCAGCTGAACCTTTGCTTTTTGTAGTTCCTCTTTTTGTGCTGGGCTCACCACGGGGTAGCTGATCTTTAATTTTGAAAACTCTGATGCAATTATCTCTGCTATAGCCAGCCGTGCATACCATTTATCATCGGCAGGTATTACAAACCATGGAGAGGCATCCGTACTTGTTTCGGCAAGGGCTTCCCCATACGCTTTCTGGTAAGCATCCCAATGCGCTCGCTCTTTCAGGTCACTTAGCGAAAACTTCCAATTTTTAGATGGGTCATCGATCCGTTCAAGGAATCTTTTCTTCTGCTCTTTTTTAGATACATGCAGAAAAAACTTCAATACAATCGTGCCATTCTCTGTAAGGTTTTTTTCAAATCTTCTAATCTGCTTAAAGCGTTTTTCCCAAAACTCCTTATCAATATCACCTACTGAATCAATACCGGGTATGTTCTCGTTAAGGATCCACTCGGGGTGAACACGCGTAACTAGCACGTTTTCATAATGTGATCGATTGTGAATGGCAATCTCACCCCGTGCCGGCAAAGCTAACTGATGCCGCCAAAGGTATTCGTGATCTAGCTCGGTAGAGTTGGGTGCTTTGAAGCTGTACACCTTTACACCCAGCGGATTAAATCCTGACATGATATGCTTTACCGCCCCATCCTTGCCCGCTGCATCCATGGCCTGCAAAACAATCAATACGCTATACTTATTGTGAGCATATAGCTCATCTTGCACTTCGGCCAAGTGTTTTCTGCCTTCCTCCAGCAGGCGCTCAGCCTCTTGCTTGTTCAACTCTTTGCCTTTGTATTTGGTAGGGAAGTCTTTTAAATCGACTTTCTTTCCTGGCTTTACATGATGGTCTTTAATTACGATCGTTCCTTCTTTGTTTGCCATACTGATATTTTTAATTGAGTCCAATCTACGTTTTTGTTATCTACTGCCACATGATTTTTGTCAGTATTTTTAAAATAAGAACCCCAATTTGATTGACCAGAAAGTTTTTTTTGCTACATTTCTTATGCCTACCAATCAACTATACCCTATGAAAACAAATCAACGTTTTATCCTTACGCTAGCAATCAGTTTTGCTATTTGCACGTTTAGTTTTGCACAAGAAAAAGATATGGCAGCCATTAAAGCTGTGATCGCAAAAGAAACAAGCTCTTTTATGAATGTAGATTACACTGCGTGGTCTGATACGTGGTTAAAAGTTCCGTACGCCTATTGGTCTTACTCCGATTCTTCGGCCACTAGCTATGTAGAAGGATGGCAAAATCTTACCAAAACATTTAATGAATACTTTAAAACCGCTAAACCCTCAAAGGCTACTATTACCAACGAGTGGCAAGAAATTAGAATTTACGGAAATGGTGCTTACGTTCGGTTTGTTCAAAAAGTGAAGGATGAAATTGACCGTGACGAAACTTCGCAAATGCGTGTGCTCGAAAAAACGAAAGACGGCAAATGGAAAGTAATTTGCGTAGGTGCCATTGCCAAATACGAAAAAGAAAAAGAGTAGCCTTTGGCTACTCTACTTTTACACCGAGGTTATCGCCCAGCAAATAAAATTGCTTCATCCAATCTTCATTTAACTCAGTTGGTTTGCGTTCTTTATTCTCTACCGACATTTCAAAATACAGATTTTGGCTTTGATGCAGGTTTGGCTCAAGCTTAAATTTTTCTAGCACTGGAAATAAGCGGTTGAGTCGCTCGATGCGTTTTACATTTTCACGCTCTGCCCTTACTCGTTTTATTTCTTTGAAAATACTCTCACCTGCGAGTCGCTCTACTTTGCCCGTATCTTCAATCTTCAAACTCCACCGATCTAATTCTGAAACAATTCGCTCCAGCGTTTTAACGTTGATCTTTTCAGGCTGAAAGCATTTTAAAATATCGGCATTCAATATGTACTCAAAAGTAGTTTTATATGCGTTTGGTATGGGTATGTCATTGTTTGATAACGCATTTACCAACGGATAATCGCGATTGTAGGTTCTGCGGAGCGAGCTTTCAATGTCCTCCATTCCTTGCCGTGCAATGGAATCTAAAATTTTCCGTTTCTCCTCTTTGAACAACGACCAGATCGAATACTTTTCGGGTCCAAAGTAGGTTTGCATAATGCTAATCACATCCCCAAGTCTACCTTCTTCAAATGCATTCACCATCCTAAACTGCATGCCAAAGAATTTATCCATTTCAATATCGAGCGATAGATTTCCAATCAAATCGTGTTTACCTAAGTAGATTACCGCAAATGCGAATTTTTTTTCAGATCGTGTAACGAGCGATTGTACTTTGGTAATGCCCGTAACTAGTTTCTGTTCGCCAGCTTCTTTCTTGACAAAAAACTCGTTGGTGGCTTTGTAGTTGAAAAGTGGCAAACTCTCTGGCTCGTCTTCAAAAATGGAAGATACCGCATAGTGCATACCCACCCTTGGCAAATTGGTTTTTGATGGTAGCACCAGTTTGCGATACACGTTAGCTCCATTCTCGTAAGTGGCAACATTGCTGGGTGCTTGCTCTAACCTATTTAGAAACTCAGCTTCTAAATCTTGATTAGTAAGTTGCTTTGAAAGCTGAATGGCTCTACATGCATATTGAATTACCTGAACGGTTTCGATTCCAGAAATCTCGTCAAAGAACCAACCACAACTGGTGTACATCAACATGGCGTGGCGTTGCAACTCCATCAATCGAAGTGCTTTGTTAATATCAACGTCCGACAATCCTTGCGATTTAATGAAACGCTTAATCGTATCATCATTTCGCTTAAGCACCACTTTTATATATTCGTTTCGCGCCTCCCACGGGTTGGTAAACAATTTACTTCCCTCCTGCTCAAAAATAACAGCTAACGTATCGCGCAGCCAATCGAGCGATTCGCGCAGTGGCTTTCGCCACGTTTGAGTGTAGCCAGGTTTTCCCGAATTACAACCGCAGTTTTCGCGCCAGCGCTCTACACCATGCACGCAACTCCACGAACTATCTTCGATGATCTGCGCTTCATCTTGCGGTGGAAATTTGGCAATGAATGAAGCATAGTTAATCAACGAAACATCCTCTTGCTTTTCGATATAATCAAGTGCAAAAGCCAACGCCATTTCGCCATGCTTATGATGATGTCCATACGTTTCACCATCGGTAGCAATGTGTACCATCTGTGGTGAAGAATCGTTTCCATTTAGTGAATTGATGAGCTGCTCTGCAAAGCGTCTTCCATCATTGAGCAAGCCATTGAAGGCCACCGACTGAGATATATTGCCATCGTAAAATACAAGCGCAATGCTTTTGCCTGATGGCAATTGACAACGATACGCTTTGCGCGTTTCCACAGTTTGATCGTTTACAACAGTCCATGTAGTTTCTCCAACACGCTTAATTGCTTTTGCTTGGCGCGGAGCAAGAACTGTAAACAATATTCCTTGCTCTGCCAAAATCTCTAACGACTCGGTATCAACCGCTGTTTCAGCAAGCCACATTCCTTCTGGCCTGCGCTTAAATCTCTTCTCAAAATCGCGAATGCCCCAAATTACTTGCGTCTCTTTGTCTCTCCGGTTTGCCAATGGAAGGATCATGTGATTGAATACCTGAGCCATTGCAGATCCATGCCCCTCAAAACGAAGGATGCTTTCTTTATCGGCCTCTAAAATCCCATCATAAGTTTCGCGGTCATAGAGTTCCATCCACGATAAAAGCGTGGGTCCAAAATTGAAACTGATTCGTGAGTAATTATTAGTAATGTTTTTAATCACCCCTCCTACTTTGTCTAAAATACGTGAAGTGGTGTTGGGCGAATAGCACTCGGCACTAATCCGCTCGTTCCAATCGTGGTAAGGGTGTGCGCTATCTTGTACTTCAATTACTTCGAGCCAGGCGTTTTCTCGTGGAGGTTGATAGAAGTGGCCGTGTATGCAGATAAATTTGTTGGTAGTAGAATTCAAAATCAAAATAGTTAAAAAATAAAAATATGCTGTTACTCTAATTCGAACTCAGCTTGCTCTTCGTTTAATTTTAAAATAGACATGCCAAGCGGTGGTAGTGTGATGGTAACTGAATAATCTTTTCCATGGTACTTTACAGGAGAAGTATAGAGCAGCCCTGAATTTAAAACCCCGCTACCATTGTAAGTAAGATCGTCTGAATTAAATACTTCTTTCCACGTTCCTCTAAACGGAACTCCCACTCGATACAACGGCCGGGTTTCTGGTGTGAAGTTGAATACCACCAACATCAACTCTTCTTTTGTTTCGGCTTTCCTTACGTAAGCGATCACACTGTTTTCTCGATCTGAATAATCCGACCATTCAAAACCTTTTGAATCGAAACCAAAATGATACAGTGCTTTCTCGCCTTTGTATAGCCTGTTTAATTCTTTGATCAATTTTAAAATGCCTTGATGCGGATGGTAATTAAGCGAGCCCCAATCCAAACTCTTGTCGTGGTTCCATTCTCCGGTTTGCCCAAATTCCGCACCCATAAACAACAACTTGGTGCCGGGGTGTGTAAACATATAAGAGTACATCAACCGAAGGTTAGCAAACTTCCGCCATTCATCGCCTGGCATTCGCCCGATCAGCGAACCTTTGCCATGCACCACTTCATCGTGCGATAGCGGCAACATAAAATTTTCGGTGAAGGCATAAATGATGCTAAATGTTATTTCGTCTTGATGGTACTTGCGATGAATTGGGTCGAGTTTAAAATAGTGCAGGGTATCGTGCATCCAACCCATCATCCACTTTTGCCCAAAGCCCAAGCCACCCAAATAGGTAGGGCGAGATACGCTTGGCCATGCAGTAGACTCTTCGGCAATGGTTACGGCATCGGGAAAGCTACCGTACACCACTTCATTAAATTCTTTTAAAAATGAAATTGCTTCTAAGTTTTCGTTGCCGCCATATTCGTTGGGTATCCACTCGCCTGCTTTGCGCGAATAGTCGAGGTACAACATCGAGGCCACCGCATCTACCCTCAAGCCATCGGCATGAAAAACATCGAGCCAGAAAATAGCGTTGCTGATCAGAAACGATCGCACTTCATTTCTTCCGTAATTGTAAATGTAGCTACTCCAATCGGGATGAAATCCCTTACGGGGATCAGCATGTTCATAAAGATTAGTGCCATCAAATTTATAAAGGCCGTGTGCATCGCCTGGGAAGTGCGAAGGCACCCAATCGAGTATAACACCAATGTTTGCAAGGTGCAGCGCATCGACTAAGGTCATAAACTCTTGCGGGTTTCCGAATCTACTAGTAGGTGCGAAGTAGCCTGTTAGCTGATATCCCCACGATCCGAAAAAAGGATGCTCCATCACTGGCAAAAATTCTACGTGCGTAAAGCCAGCCTCCTTTACATAGTAAACTAATTCATCGGCCAACTCTTGATAACTCAACGATCTGTTGCCATCTTCTAATTTTCGTCTCCAACTTCCTAAGTGTACTTCGTAAACCGAATACGGCTTTGGCTCGCTGGCCGTTTTCTTCCGCTCGTGCAACCAATTCTTATCTTTCCACTTATAGTCGTGATCCCACACAATGGATGCTGTAGCGGGGGCAATCTCTGCATAAAAAGCAAAGGGATCTGCCTTTTCTAAATACTCGCCTGTGTTAGAGTGGATCGCATATTTATACGCTTCTCCTTTTTTTATATTGGGAATAAAGCCTTCCCAAATTCCTGACTCATCCCATCGTGGCGCTAGTTTATGCTCATTGCTATTCCAGTGATTAAAATATCCAATCACCGAAACCACTCTTGCATTAGGTGCCCACACGGCAAAATATGCCCCTTCTTGTCCATTGAACGTGGCAAGGTGAGCTCCTAATTTTTCGTATAGCCTATTGTGCTTTCCCGATTTAAACAAATGAATATCATAGTCGGTCAACAGACTAAAATGATCACTTTGCTCAGTTGTTTTTTTTGATGTTGACTTTTTGGCCATACTCGTTTCTTTAATTGAAATTTTACTTCTTCTTTTTGAGTTCTTCTTTGGCTTGTGTATAGCGTTTCATCTGATAGCGAATGCCACGCAAAGGTATATTTACCCAATCAGGTCTGCCATTTAATTCGTAGCCCAATTCGTAAACTGCTTTTTCGAGCAAATACGTTCTAATTAAAATCTCATTTTCAGGAGATAGAGATTTTTCCATTCCCATCTTTTCTAAATAGGCACCGAGGTAAAACCGGCTTACATAATGCTGCCATTGCTCTGCCCACTCTTCTAAAAACTCAATATCTTTTTCGCGGTAGTTTTCATTCAATAATATTTTTCCAAAAGCCGCGTAGTGAAACGAACGCATCATTCCGGCCACGTCCTTCATAGGGCTTTTCTTTAACCTTCGTTCGCTAAAACTAAAGCCTGGCTCGCCTTCAAAGTCGATGATGATAAAATCTTTTCCGGTAAACAGCACTTGCCCTAAATGATAATCGCCATGCGTACGGGTTTTAATAGCCGTTATGCGAGTTTGATATATTTCACTGAAGCATTCGAGAATGTAATCTTCCATTGCTAAAACCTCCTTCGCTAATTCTTGCGTTTCGTTATTCAGCTTCGGCATACCTTGTTCGAGCAACTTAAATCGGTCGCGCAATAATTTTCGCGAACTAGAATAAAGTGAACGTTGATAATTAGGCGTAAAGTACTCGGGTGCAAAGGCAGGCGTAACTGTATCAGAAGCCAGCGCCAAATGCATCTCGGCAGTGCGTTGGCCTAATCGAACCACACGCTCATAAAATCCACGACCGATAAACTCTTGTATAATTTCAGGAGCTTCTTCAAACTTAATGGCATCTTTATTAACCAGCTTAGGCAATTTCTCTTTTTTTGCCTTCGCCATCACACGCTCATAAAACCTCCCGACAGAATCTATTGTCATTACCCACGAATCGCCTTGGTTTTCAACTTTCTCTTGCAGCAGACCAAATACTGTTACTTTGCCTTCTGCATCTTTATACTCAATACTTCCGGCATACTTTGGCGCGTTTCTAAAGCTTGTGTTCTCAGATAGAAATCGTACAATTTCTAGATCAGGATTTATTTCATTTTCAATTTTACGATAGAATTTGAAGAAATATTGGTCGTTGTAAATAATGGCGGTGTTGCTTTGGTCTGCCTTAAGAATTTTTGAATCAATCTGATCGGCATTCAATTTTGTGTACACACTTGAGTTAAATTCTAGTGTGCCACCTTCATCTTTAATCCGAACTTTGCGATCCATACTGGCGAAAAGAAAATCCCGGAAGGTGCGATGATAACTGCTATCTAAAATAAAACCTGTTACACCTTGTATCTCTGCCCGACTCACCACACTTTGAGCGGTGTACTCAACTGTATCGAAAATAGTATCGGCTGGCACAAAGCACATCGGTAAAAAATAGAGTTCGGGCAACCTCTGCACGTAATCAACTTCAATCAACGTAAGGAAGTGCGTTTCACCTTCTACCTTTACAGGGATCACTTTATGGATGCTCATCTTGCTGATGACTTTGGCTTTACCACCAAACCATCGGCATTTTTTCATAAAAGGCTGAAGTATTTTGCGTTCGATAACACGAACTTCGTTGTAGTTAAACAGCAACCGCTCCCAAGATATATCTGTTTTGTAAGAGAACAATTCGGTGCTGGTTGCGGTCGTATCTTTTTTATCCGAAACATCGGCCTGAAACCAAAAATATCCATACGGGCCGATGGTAATCGAGTATTCACCCGCTCCTACATTCTTAAACCGATTCTGGCTAAACACTTCCGTGATGTCGCAGTCTTTGTAAGACGAAAGATCAAGTGTAGTTGCCTGCGAAAATTGAGATAGGTTCGCCACAACAATCATCTTCTGATCGTTGTACGCTCTCGCAAAACTCAATACTTTGGCATTTGTACTGTCAATGAATTTCAAATCGCCCCTTCCAAAAACATTTAACCGCTTGCGCATGGCGAGTACATTCTTTACCCACCACATGAGCGATGAAGGGTTTTCATCGTGGGTCGCCACGTTTACTGATTCATAGCGATAAACCGGATCGGTGATAACTGGCAAATAAAGCTTTTGTGGATTAGCTTCCGAAAAACCAGCGTTGATATTCATATTCCATTGCATGGGTGTGCGCACCCCAAAGCGATCACCCAAATAAATATTATCGCCCATTCCAATTTCATCTCCATAATATAAAACAGGAGTGCCTGGCAATGAAAACAGGATGGTGTAAAGCAATTCTATTTTCCGTCTATCGTTGTTGAGCAATGGTGCTAATCGCCTGCGGATGCCCAAATTATGTTTTGTATTTGGATCCGTAGCATAGGCTTTAAACAAATAGTCTTTCTCTTCTTCAGTTACCATGTCCAATCCGATCTCGTCATGGTTTCGCAAGAACAATGCCCATTGGCTGTTGTTAGGTGTTTTGGGTGTTTGCTCAATAATGTCGATGATCGGATAACTATCTTCAGTGCGCAAGCCCAAAAATAATCGAGGCATCAACGGATAATTAAAACTCATGTGGCACTCTTGCCCTTCGCCAAAATATTGAGCCGCATCTTCAGGCCAAAGATTTGCCTCAGCAATCAACACACGGTCATCGTAATGCTTATCAATATGTGCACGAATCTTTTTTAAGAATGTATGGGTCTGAGGTAAGTTTTCACAATTGGTTCCCTCTTCTTCAAACAAAAATGGAACTGATGGCAGTCGAAAACCATCTACTCCTATTTTCATCCAAAAGTC
This sequence comes from Cytophagales bacterium, assembly GCA_013298505.1. Lineage (GTDB taxonomy): Bacteria > Bacteroidota > Bacteroidia > Cytophagales > Cyclobacteriaceae > ELB16-189. The sequence continues at coordinate 15,545 of JAAFHY010000043.1, read as the reverse complement.
AATGACCTTAATCATTTCCAACTGCACTTCAGGATTATCGAAATTTAATTCGGGTTGATGCCTATAGAAGCGATGCCAGAAATAAGATTTAGCCGAATTATCCCACGACCAGTTTGACGCTTCCTCATCGGTAAACATCACGCGCGCTTCTTTGTACTTATCGGGTGTATCGCTCCACACGTAATAATCTTTATACTTAGAACCAGATCGTGCTGTACGCGATTTTTGAAACCACGGATGTTGATCGGAAGTGTGGTTTAGAATTAGTTCTGTAATCACCTTAATGCCCCTGCGATGAGCCTCTTTCAGAAACATTTTAAAGTCAGCGAGGGTACCGTAATCAGGATGGATATCGCAATAATCCGAAACATCAAATCCGTCATCCTTCAAAGGCGATGGATAAAAAGGCAACAGCCAAATCGTATTAATGCCAAGATCTTCGAGGTAGTCTAATTTTTTTATTAAACCCGGAAAGTCGCCAATGCCATCGCCATTGCTATCGTAAAAGGCGCGTACGCTTAACTCGTAAATGATGGCATCTTTAAACCAAAGCGGATCGTTCTTTCCCGTTGACATAGGTTTACATATTTGACTCGTGAATTTCTAATCGCAATAAATGGAATGGTATTTTGTGAGGATTCAGTTCAACAAAGTTCCACTCTTGTGTCCATGTATAATATTCGTCTGTAATAAGATCGTGCAATTTCACATTCACTTTGTCGCTCAACTTCAATCTGGCTTTTGGTAATTGTACGTAACCCGATTGTTTACCATTTGGATCAAGGTTAACAATAACAAGTATAATGTTAGACAAATCATCGGTTGCCTTTACGTACGCAATGAGCTGCGTATTTTCTATCGGGCAGAATTGAACATTCCAAGTAGATTGTAGGGCTTCGTTTTCTTTGCGCGCTTTATTGATCAAGCTCATAATATCCGTCATCCGATTGGTTCGCTTCCAATCATAGTGGCGTACTTCGTATTTTTCTGAGTTAAAATATTCTTCTTTGCCTTCCATGGGCGTATTCTCATAGAATTCATATGAGGGGCCATAAACTCCAAAGTTAGACGAGAGAGTTGCAGCGAGCGCATATCTAAAAATAAAACTGTTCTCGCCTTGGTTTTGCAAATGATACGGAAGTATATCGGGCGTATTCGGCCAAAAGTTAGGCCTGAAATAATTGCGCGATGGGCCACTCACCAACTCGGTAACGTATTCAATAATCTCTTGCTTGGAAACCCGCCACGTGAAGTATGTATAACCTTGGGTAAATCCAACTTTGGCAAGCGATGCCATTATTCGCGGACGCGTAAACGCTTCTGAAAGAAAAATAATGTTGGGATCTTTCTTATGAACTTCTGTAATCACCCAGCCCCAAAAAGGGATTGGCTTGGTGTGTGGATTATCGACCCGAAAAATGGTTACGCCTGCGTCCACCCAAAACAAGAAAACCGATTTCAATTCTTCCCATAGGTTTTTCCAATCGTCTGATTCAAAGTTGAAAGGATAAATATCTTGGTATTTTTTAGGTGGATTTTCTGCATACTGAATTGATCCATCGGGGCGCTGCTTAAACCAGTCGGGATGTTCAGCTACGTAAGGATGATCAGGTGCACATTGAAAAGCAATATCCAAGGCAATGTCAATACCTAGAAGTTTTGCATCAGACACTAGCTTTTTGAAATCTTCGATCGTGCCCAGCGCAGGCAATACAGATTTATGCCCACCTTCATCGCTGCCAATTGCCCAAGGAGATCCCGGTTCACCTCTTTGAGCTCGGACATTATTATTTTTTCCTTTCCGATTTAATTTACCGATTGGATGAATGGGTGGAAAATAGAGCACATCAAAACCCATTGCCGCAATTCGCGGCAGTAATTTTGCACAATCGTGAAAGGTGCCATGTTTGCCAGCTTCTAACGAACTAGAGCGTGGAAAAAATTCATACCACGAACTAAAGTTTGCTTTTCTATTTTCAACAAGCACTTGTAGTTCTTTTTCAAAAACCGTTTCGTTTTCTTTTAGTGGATAGTCTCGCACGATTTGGGAGAAGCTATCGCTCAGTATTAGATCAATTGCAGCTTGTGGGTTGGTTGTATTTTCTAACTTGGTGGCTAAACTTAGTAAATTTGGTTTTCCGTTTTCGGCTAGGGTCTTTAAAAATACAACTCCCTCCATAAGCTCTACCTTTACATCTACTTTGGCTGCAGCTTTTTTCTTAAAACCATCGTACCACGTATCGAAATGATCGATCCACGCATGAATGGTGAACAAATAGGTTCCTTGCTCTTCTACTTTGAACGAAGCCTTCCAATCGTCATTATAGGTTGGCTGTAATTCGACAGAATTCCATTTTGAAGCACTGGCTCTTTTATAAAGCAATGTGGCTCTTGTGTGATCGTGCCCATCGCCAAAGATGGAGGCACTTACTTCTACGATTTCGCCTATGGTGCGTTTTGCGGGATACAAACCTCCATCCACTACTGGTTGTACATTCTCAATGATGACGCGTGATTTTCCTAGCATGAATTACTTAATTTTTAAAATGAAAGAACTATAAGCTGGCAAGTCCATGTTTGCCTGCAACGATTCGTTAAATCCAATCTCGGCACCGCTCCGCAGCAAATCTCTTCCAACGTAGGCTTTGCCTTTTTCTAATTTCAATTTAGTTGCCAACTCTTCGGGTAATTCGATTTTGATTTTTTCTGCTTTAGAATTAAAATTAGAGATAATGATAAGGTTCTCTTCTTCGAACCATCGCGCGTAGGCACTTACAAATTGTGATAGGTTGCCTTTCTTAAAATTAGATTCGGTTAGATCGTAATACTCACCTCTCACTATGGCTTGGTTGGAGGCAGATAGTGTTAAGATATCGCCATAAAATTGCCTCAGTTGCTTTTGATCTACACTCAATAGGCCTCCATCAAACTTTCCACCGTTTACCCACTTTTGATGCTCGGGTACACCCCAATAATCAAACAAGGTAGTTCGCCCATCATCTCCACCAAAGCCTTCTGCTTTGGCACCTGGCTCTCCTACTTCTTGTCCAAAATAAATCATTATCGGAGATTGATCGATGGTTGCGCTCACCACCATTGCGGGTATTGCTTTCCAAGCATCTCCAGCAAAGAAGGGCGATGCAATCCGTTGCTCGTCATGGTTTTCTAAAAAGTGAAGCATGCGATGATTAATGCCAACTAAACTCTCTTGAATTTTCGGTATCCCATCAGCATTTGCTTTTTGGTTTACTAGCAAACGAAGTGTATCGTAAAGTTGCACCTTATCATATAGGTAATCAAACTGCCCTTTCTCTAAATAATTTTTGTATTGAGATGGATTATATATTTCGGCAATAAAAACAATATCGGCATTAATTGCCTTCACTTGCGGAATTGCCCACTGCCAAAATTCTACGGGAACCATTTCGCTCATATCGCACCGAAACCCATCTACTTTTTTATTGGCCCAAAAAAGTAGGATATCTTTCATCTTTACCCAAGTATCAGGAATTGGATCGAAATAAGTTTTGCGATCATTTTGGATATCCACACCATAATTCAATTTTACGGTTTCAAACCACTCGTTAATTCCGGGGCTTGCCGTGAACTGATCGTTGCCTGTAACCTTTGCAGGGGTTTCAGTATATTTTTTGTCTTTAGTAGGAAATGTATTATTGCCAAGCGAATTGTAATTGATTGGTGGCTTAAATGATTGACCGGGCAGGTAATAAAAATTGTTTGATGGCTTAAAGCTAACGGACGTATCATCATTTTCGCCTAAGTCCTTTACACCAGTGGGTTTTGCATCGCTCCTATACGATCTTGCAACATGGTTGGGGACGAAATCAATGATTACCTTGAGATTCTCACTATGCGATCGTGCAACCAGCTGCTCAAATTCTTGCATTCGATTTTTAACAACAACGGCCAAATCGGGGTTAACATCATAGTAATCCTTAATCGCATACGGAGATCCAGCTCTTCCCTTTACCACATCGGCATCGTCTAGCGGAATTCCGTGTTTGGTATTGTCGGTAAGTAGGGCATGTTCAATTACACCCGTGTACCAAACATGGGTAACACCTAAGTTCTTTATTTCCTTTAAGGCCGTTGTAGAAATATCATTCATTTTGCCCACTCCGTTATCTTCTAAAGTGCCAAAGGGTTTGTTGATCGTTTTAGTATTGGCAAACAAACGAGTCATCATTTGGTAGACAACCATCTTCTCAGACTTTCCTGGCATAGGGGGTGTTTCGGGTATTTTGGCTTTTGGGGTGGAGCAAGCAGAGGCAAGTAATGAAAGAATAAGTACACGAATCTTTGACATAGGTAAAATCAAAGTTCTAATATAATTAATACTTGCTGATTGAGGCAGAATTTTTACTGTTTTTATGGGAGCAAAACCGACTTTATCAATCGTAGAGATTTAAGAAATAAGTGTTAATCTAAAATTGGCAGTTGCTCAAAATATTGCACCTGCAATAGTGGCCGTCATCATAGTGGCGAGTGAGGCGGCAAGCATGGCTCGTAGCCCAAGTTTTGAAAGGTCTCCTTGTCGAGTGGGGGCCATTCCACCTATACCACCAATCTGTATGGCAATGGAGCTGAAGTTGGCAAAGCCGCACAATGCGTAGGTTGCAATTCGTATTGATTTTTCGTCTAACAAACCAGCGGCTTTCATTTGAGAAAGATCAACGTAAGCGACAAATTCGTTGATTACCATTTTTTGACCTAGCAAACTTCCCACTTGCAAGGTTTGGCTCCACTCTACCCCCATGGCAAAAGCAAATACTCGAAACACCTGCCCAAGAATATACTGAAGCGAAAACCCTTGAAAGGCTCCGTTGGTACTAGAAACCACGAACTCATTTAAGCCTGTTACTGCTCCTACAAAATCAACAAGTATCCAATTCACGGCATAGATTATCGCTATGAAAGCGATGAGCATACCACCAATATTCAATGCCAGCTTAAGGCCATCGGCAGCCCCACTGGCAAGGGCATCAACAAGATTTACTCCAATTTGCTCTTTATTTACTTTTAATTCCGAATCAATTTTTTCTGGTTCGTTTTGCGGGTAAAATATTTTAGCTAAAACAATTGCTGCGGGTGCATTCATTATAGAAGCACAGAGTAAGTAGGTGGTGAAAAGTGTTTTCTCTTCTTGGCTATTACCCCCCAATAATCCAACGTAAGTTGCCAATACACTACCGGCCAATGTGGCCATCCCGCCTACCATCAAACAAAACAATTCTGAGTTTGTCATTTTGGCGATGAACGGTTTTACCAAAAGTGGGGCTTCGGTTTGGCCCATAAAAATATTTGCTGCGGCAGATAAACTCTCGCTCCCCGATAGCCGCATGGCTTTGGTCATCAGCCATGCAAACCCAAACACGATTTTTTGTAGTATGCCTAAATAATAAAGCCCAGCCGTAACAGCAGAAAAAAAGATGACTGTAGGTAATGCTTGAAACGCGAAAATGAAACCGGTATTGGAAGTATCGTTAGCCAATGAGCCAAACACAAATCGAGACCCTTCTCTTGCGAAGCTCAAGAACAAGACAAACTTGCCGCTAATAAACTCAAATACAAACCGAACAAAATCTACTTTGGCAATTGCCAAGCCAATAATAATTTGAAGCAACAGCCCGATGCCTACCAAACGCCAGTCTATTTTTTTTCTATTTCCTGACAGAAGAAATGCAATACCAACAATGAACAATAAACCGATAATGCCGCGCAAGTAGTCCATCTGTAGTTGGGGATTTTAGTTTTTCTTGCCTAGCTCGTCTCTGATTTTAGCGGCTTTCTCGTAGTCTTCTTTGTCGAGTGCTTCTTTCAATTGTTCTTTCAATTTATCTACCGAGAGATTCTTGTATTCCTCGGGTGATGATTTCTTTACGTTTTCCTTTTTTGCTTTTGGTTTCGGTTCTTTCGGTTCAATCTTCTCATCATCGTCCTGATCGGTGAGTACAATGCCCGCCTCAGCTAAAATATTCTCGTATGTAGAAATGGTGGCGTCAAAGCGAAGGCCAATAGCGATAGCATCTGATGGGCGTGCATCCACTTCGGTTTTATTCAACCCATCGCTACAAATAATTTTGGCAAAGAAAACACCTTCCTTCAAATCAGAAATAATGATCTCTTCAATCATGAAATGAAATGAATTGGCAAACGACTTGAACAAGTCGTGGGTCATGGGTCTGTTCGGAATGATTTTTTCAATTTCGATGGCAATGGCTTGCGCTTCAAACATTCCTATAATAATGGGTAGTCTACGGTTGCCTGAAACTTCTCCCAGCACCAACGCAAATGAACCTGTCTGAGATTGACTCGATGAAAGACCCAAAATTTCTAATTTAACTTTCTTCACTCACCATTGAATTACCGTTCTTACTCTTTTAAAATTATCGCTCTGAAAAAATCTTTCAAGCTATCTCATCGACTTTACTGCCTCTGTTAGTTTAGGCAAAATCTCAAAAGCATCTCCTACTATTCCATAGTCGGCTGCTTTAAAAAATGGAGCCTCAGGATCTTTATTGATAACCACAATACATTTCGATGAATTCACTCCTGCCAAGTGCTGAATAGCTCCAGATATACCGATGGCAATATAAAGCTGCGGGGCTACTTTCACACCTGTTTGTCCAACGTGTTCGTGATGTGGTCGCCAGTTCATATCTGATACCGGCTTGCTACAACCGGTTGCCGCATGAAGTGCCTTTGCCAAATCCTCCAAAATATTCCAATGCTCGGGTCCTTTCATTCCCCGTCCACCCGAAACAACAATTTCTGCTTCTGGCAACAAAATATCGCCCGATGCTTTTTCGGTGGAAGTAATTTTTGTTGTGAAATCTGCATCGCTTAGCGCAACTGAATACGAAACAACCTGTGCGCTTCCACCCACTTCTTTGGCTTCGGCTGCATTCTTTTTAAGGGCAATTACCTTCTTCTGATTTTTTAATTCTACCATCGAAAAAGCTTTGCCTGTATAGATGCTTCTCTTTACTACAAAACCCGATGTAGTAGAAGGCAACTCGACCACATTTGATGCAAAACTGGCATTGGTTTTTATTGCCACTTTCGCGGCAACGGGGGTAGCCAACGATGAGTTCGCCAACACTAACAAATCGGCATTTTCGTCTTGCATGGCTTTGGCCAAAACAGAAGCGTATGCTTGAATGATGGGTTGGTCTAACTTAGTATCAGCAACATGAAGCACTTTTTGTGCTCCATATTTACCTAGCATTTCTAACTCTGCGATTGCCACCGTACCCAGTGCAATAGCCGTAACGCCACTGCCCATTTGGTGAGCATAAGCAACTGCTTCCAGCGATGATTTTCTTACTTTTCCCTCTCCTACTTCTACAAAAACTAACACAGCCATATTATTATCTTTTACTGTTCAACAAATAAATTTTATAAAACTTTCGCCTCAGTTTTCAAGCGAGTAACTAGATCCGAGACATTATCGGCACTAATCATTTTTACTGCGCCTTTTGCTGCGGGCAACTCATACTTCTGGGTAATAACTGATTTAGTAGAACCCGTTGCCTCTACCACCTTCAATGGCTTGGTGCGCGCAGACATGATACCACGCATATTCGGAATCTTCCACTCGGCAATGGGTTCTTGGCAACCCGCTACCAACGGAAGGCTGGATTCCACTGACTCTTTACCTCCTTCAATCTCTCTTGACATCTTTACATGGCTACCATCAATATCTAATTTCATAACTGGCGATAGCGATGGTATGCCTAACAATTCGCCCACCATGGCATGCACTACTCCACCATTATAATCTATTGATTCTCTTCCCATTAAGACCAGATCATACCCTTTTGCGTGTTCGGCAATTTGCGAGGCCACAAAAAACGAGTCACTAGGCTCGGCATTAACTCGAATGGCATCATCGGCACCTATGGCTAGTGCCTTTCTGATGGTAGGCTCAGTGTCGGCAAGACCCACGTTTAGTACCGTTACAGTAGTGCCAGCCATAGACTCTTTAAGCTCAATGGCTCGTGCAAGTGCATAATCATCGTAAGGACCGATAATAAATTGAACGCCAGCGGTATCGAACTTAGTACCGTTATCCGTAAAGTTAATCTTTGAGGTCGTATCGGGAACATGCGAAATACAAACTAAAATCTTCATATAAATTTATTAACTAAATAATTTACGAATCTTTAACAACTCAATCTTAAATTTGGCTCAAGATAAAGCATAAAATTCTAATAAAATCGGGTGTAAACCTAAAAAAGTAGAATGAATACCGACCGAATAAGGCAGTTAGAGAAATGGATTAGTGAAGACCCTGCCGATCCGTTTAATAAATACGGATTAGCGCTTGAAGTTCAGCACATTGACAGGCAGAAAGCAGATGCTCTTTTTACCGAGTTGCTAATGAATCATAAAAATTACCTACCCACCTACTACACCGCTGCTCAATTTTATACTAACCATAACGATGCAAAAGCGATCGAAATTCTTGAAAAGGGAATTGTTTTAGCAAAGGAACTTGAGGACACCAAGACTATCAGAGAACTTCAGTCTGCATTGGATCAGTTGCTGTTTTAAAAGTGGTTATTGACGCTAACCGTACCAAAGCAAAATAGTAATATCTTTGCCGCCTATTTTTAGTATACATGATCTCTGTCGACAATCTTACTGTAGAGTTTAACGGTTCAGCGCTTTTTAGCGACATCACATTCAATATCAACGATAACGACCGCATTGCCCTAATGGGCAAAAACGGGGCGGGCAAATCTACCATGCTAAAGATAATTGCCGGGGTAAGCAAAGCTACCCGTGGCAAAGTAACAGCGCCAAAAGAAGCAGTTATTGCATACTTGCCTCAGCATTTACTCACCAAAGACGATGCAACCGTTTTTGAAGAGGCTTCTAAGGCATTTGGAAAAATCCTAGCTATGAAAAAGCAAATGGATTATTTAAACAGTCAATTGGAAACTAGGACCGACTACGAATCGGAAGAGTATTCTAAAATCATTGAGGAAGTATCTGAGTTAAGCGAAAAATATTACTCGATAGAAGAAATAAATTTTGATGCCGAGGTAGAGAAGACGCTGATGGGATTAGGTTTTCTACGATCTGATTTTGCAAGGCCCACAACTGAATTTAGCGGTGGTTGGCGCATGCGGATCGAACTCGCTAAAATACTTTTGCAAAAACCCGATTTAATTTTGTTGGATGAGCCCACCAACCACCTTGATATTGAATCGGTGCAATGGCTGGAAGAGTTTTTGAAGACGAGTGCTAAGGCTGTGATCGTAATCAGTCACGATAAAATGTTTGTCGATAACCTTACCAACCGCACCATTGAAGTAACAATGGGCCGCATTTACGATTATAAAACAAATTATACCCATTACCTGCAACTGCGAAAAGAAAGGCGCGAACAGCAACAAAAACAGTTTGACGACCAGGCCAAACAGATAGCAGACATACAGCAATTTATAGATCGATTTAAAGGCACCTATTCTAAAACACTTCAAGTGCAATCGCGCGTGAAGATGCTAGAGAAAATAGAGATCATTGAAGTGGATGAAGTAGATTCATCTGCGTTAAATCTAAAATTTCCGCCTGCTCCGCGTTCGGGAAATTACCCGGTAATTATGGAGGGGCTTACCAAAAAATACGGAGATCATACGGTGTTTAAAGATGCCTCTATAACAATTGCCCGAGGCGAGCGTGTAGCCTTGGTGGGTAAGAATGGCGAGGGGAAATCTACTTTGGTAAAAGCCATTATGGGCGAGATCGAATACGAAGGCAAACTTCAGCTTGGCCATAATAGCATGATTGGTTATTTCGCACAAAATCAAGCATCGCTTTTAGATGAAGACCTTACCGTTTTTCAAACCATCGATCAGATCGCGTTTGGCGATGTGCGCACACAAATTAAAAATATCTTAGGAGCCTTTATGTTTAGTGGTGAGGCCATTGAAAAGAAAGTGAAGATGCTTTCGGGCGGAGAGAAGACCAGGCTTGCTATGATTAAGTTGTTGCTGCAACCCGTCAACTTGTTAATTCTCGATGAGCCTACCAACCACCTAGATATTAAAACAAAAGACATTTTGAAAGATGCGCTTAAAGCGTTCGATGGTACGTTGATTTTGGTTTCGCACGATCGCGATTTTTTAGATGGGCTCGCCACCAAAGTTTTTGAATTCGGAAACAAACGGATCAAAGAACATTTTGAAGACATCAACGGATTTTTACGAAATAAAAAGATGGAGAATCTCAAAGAAGTAGAACGCAGCGTAGCCAAATAATTTTTTTATGTTCAATCGGCAAGCCATTAGTTTCTATTTAGTTTATCCATTTATCTATCTTATTGCCTCGCTCCCATTCTCGCTTTTATATAGAGTATCTGATTTCTTTTATTTTATTCTCAACCTTTCGGGATATCGGAAAAAGGTAGTGATCGATAATTTACGAAACTCATTTCCCAATAAGTCAGAAGAAGAAATTCAATCCATCCGAAGATCTTTTTTTAGGTATTTGGTCGACCTAACTTTTGAAACCCTAAAGACCTTGCGCATGGGCAGAGAAGAGTCTGCCGCGCATTGTACCATGGATAACCCTGTATGGCTTCAAGAATTGTGTAAGCAAAAACGAAGCATACTAATTGTGATGGGCCACTACGGAAATTGGGAATGGGCTGGCCCAAGCGTAACGATTAATACCAATTATCAACTTGTGGTTATTTATCGACCTCTATCAAATGTTTATTTTGAAAAAATGATGGTGGGCATGCGCACACGATTTGGAACACTAATTACCCCCGTTCAGCAAACGCTGCGAGATATGGTTGCCAAGCGTAGCCTAGTTACCGCAACCGCTTTTATTGCTGATCAATATCCGCCTGCCGAGGGGAAAATATGGACTAATTTTTTAAACCAAGACACGGGCTTTTTTACGGGACCCGAAAAATTGGCAACCAAGTTTGATTATCCGATAGTGTATATTCATGTTGCGAGAAAGTCTCGTGGCTACTACCACGTTACCCCAGAGTTGCTTTTTGATAAGCCTAAGGAGAGCAAAGAAGGTGAGATTACATTGGCTTTTGCCAAACGTTTGGAGAAGGACATCTTGGCACAGCCCGAAACATGGCTATGGTCTCATAAAAGATGGAAACATAAACGATGATTAACTGTTAATAGTGTTTAATTAAGGTTAAACTCTGTTTTACCTTAACAGTTAGTTCAATTTTATTTAGATTGCAAATATACCTAACCTTAACTTATGCGCTCTGGTAGAGAGTTATTAACGGCAAGCAAGTTGTATGCCTCCGAAAACAAATTGAGAAGTTGGGTAGAGGTACTTCTTACTTTATTCCTTTCTGGATTAGCCCTAGCCTTTATACTTTTCGCACCAGTGTCCATTTACATTAAAATCCCAGTAAGCATTGTAAATGGATTGCTATATGTGCGTGTGTTTGTTATTTATCATGATTACCAACACAGAGCCATACTACAAAATTCTACAATCGCCATTTGGTTAATGAGGGCTGTGGGAGTTTATGTGTTGGCTCCAGAAATGGTGTGGCGCAGAACGCACGAATACCATCACAATAATAATTCTAAGTTGTCTATTTCAGGCATTGGCTCTTACCCTACGGTGTCGACCAAGCGATACTTGACGCTAACGAAAAAGCAAAAATTTATTTATTTGATCAATCGCCATCCGGCTACCATTCTCTTGGGCTATGTTACGCTGTTTATTTACTGGCTTAACTTAAAATCGTTTGTTCAAAGCCCAACAAAACACCTCGATTCGCTGCTTGCTCTTGTGGTTCACTTTGCTGCGGCTTATTTTATTTGGTTAAATTTTGGGTGGATCATTCTATTATTTGCTTGGATTGTACCCTTCTCAATTACGTTCGGAATGGGTGCCTATCTTTTTTATTGCCAACATAATTTTCCAGGTGCAACGTTCAGAGAAAATCAAGATTGGACATACGATAATGCCGCACTTTCTTCTACCAGTTATATGGTCATGAGTCCGGCCATGAACTGGTTTACAGCCAATATTGGCTACCATCACGTGCATCACCTTAATTCGAGAATTCCATTTTACCGATTGTTGGAAGCAATGAAAGAAATGCCCGAGCTTCATCATGTAGGCAAAACATCATGGAAGATTTCGGATATGATAGGATGCTTTCGATTAAAACTATGGGATGCAGAAAATGGTAAGATGATACCGATGAGTGAACTGCAAAAATAATCTAGTTTACTTTAGAGATTTTCTTTGTCACTTTTTGCGTTCCGCTGATTATTTCCAAAACATAAATCCCATTCGGCAGTGAGCTTACATCAAGCCGAATAGGATTTTCATTCCAGTCGCTAATACTCTTGTTGCTGAGTATTTTACTTCCGAAATAATCATACACCGTGATTGAAACGAGTTGTCCAATTGGTTCTTTGATTAAAATAGTCATCTCTGAATTGATGACAGGATTAGGAAAAATAGAAACCTCATTTTCCAAATAGCCGTAGCTCAAATAACTTTTAGCTTTTGTAAAAGATGGGATTCCATACCCCAACGAATTATCAGGCTTCAGGTACTTATCGCCTGAAGCAATAATGGCTTTATATATATCGCTTGGTTTTGCATTGGGAAACGCTTGTATCAAACCAGCGGCAAGGCATGCTATCAATGGGCTTGAGTAGGAGGTTCCATTACTTGTTTTCAAGTTACCGAGATCGGAAATTAAGGAAGTAGCTGATCCCAACGCTACCACTTCTGGTTTTGTTCGGCCATCTGCGGTTGGCCCCACTGAACTGAATGAACTCCGCAAACCATCTGTTGAAACAGAGCCGACAGTAAGTACGCCATCAACATCGGCCGGTGCCGTAATAATGCCCCAGGACTTGTTGCCTTCGTTGCCTGCACTCGTAACTACCACTATTCCTTTGTCGATTGCTTTTCGTGCTGCTTTGCTAACCACTGCTGTCTTGCCATCTAAGTTGGCTTTCGTGTAATCCATCGAAGGGTCGTCAAATTGATTGTAACCCAACGAAGAGTTGATAACGTCAATACCGATGCTATCAGCTCGTTCTGCAGCAAAGAGCCAGTTGTATTCTTCAACGCGATACTCTTCAAATCTATCTTCAGTTTCGTAGAGATAGAAATTAGCGTTGGGTACGCCACCAGAAAATACGTTGGGTATGGTGGCCGCCATGATGCTCAATACTTGGGTGCCATGGTTATCGTCTGCAAAAATATCTGAACTGTTGCGAACAAAATTCCATCTATCTTTTACTCGAGCTTCTAAAAACAAAGCAGCAAAAGGTGCAACTGTATTTACCCCCTTCCATCCGCTATCAAACTGTGCAATATCCACGCTTGTACCTAAATAGTTTTCGGCTTGCATTTTATCAAGACCCAGCTGCATTAACTGAAAATCGGTTGCTTGCGATGTAGTAGCGTCTGTTTCAATGACCATTCCCTTTCTTCCGCCTAGTAACTTGGTGCCAGGTGCTACGAATTCTACTTTTTTCACAAATGGTAAGTTGCTGATCAGATTTAGTGTTGCCGTGTTCGCTTCAACAAGAATACCGTTCCACCATTTTGTTTTGTGAAACGTTTTTGCCCCGGTTGATTTAACTTGCTGGATGTAACTAGCATTTACGGGCAAATCCTCATCGGTAATTGCGATAGCGAGCCTAGTTCTCCTGTTGATACTTTTTTGACTAAGAAACTGAGATGGATTTGAAATGGCGAAACTCGAATTATTTTTATCGGTAAAAAAAACCATGTACCGATTTTGGGTAAATCCCGCGAATGAAAAAAGCCAATAGCCAACTAAGAGACAACTCTTCTTCATCTGTTCATGGCTTAGTAAACTGCTTTAGTGTTTGTTTGTATGTGTTGCCACGTTTTGTTCTTTTTTGGCCGAAGCAAGGATCTGCGCTATTCTTAAAATAGGATAGCTCGGTAGCTTCCTTATAGATTAAACCCACTCCGTAAGCGTAAATTTCTTTTCTGCTATCACGAAATAAAATATCATCAAGCGAGCTTTGCACAACAGTAAAGGTACGATCAAATTTTAGTTCACTTGAAATGGTATAAGGCACATGAACCGCAGTGAGTGAATACAAGTCGATTTCTGAGCCATCGATTTGTATTTCGGTGTTGTACTCGTTTCCATTCCAACTACCCGATGTGGTAAGTGGGAAATTCATTTTGACATAGTTAATGTTGTTTTGATTAACAATCAATTTTGTTCCGCTTAATCGAGCCAACCACGACTCGAACGGCACCCACGGATCGGATGTTTTACTACGCTTCGATCGTTGAAATAGATATGCCGTTTCGTCTGCTGATGTTTCGTACGATTCGGTTAGTTCAACTTTGAGTTCGTAATTGGCACTCGTAACGCCATCATCGGTACAGGCTGTTCGTATTATCGTAGATTCCTCGATGTCATAAACCCAAACTAACCCAACTGTTAACGGAAAGTAAGCCTGATCAGGTAAAACGTTGTCCTTCGTTCCACAAGCCTGTAGATAGCAGACTATAATTACACTTAAAATCTTTGCTAACGTAGAATGGAATGAAGATTTTTGCACGATTAGTTTATGGGATTATACAATTCCAAAGTTATTTCTTCTTTTTGATATTCAACTATGTCTCTTAAAACCAACGTATTAGTAACCAACATTACTAATTTAAGCGAAGCCCGCTATTGTGCAGGCATGGGCGTACAGTTTTTAGCATTTGACCCAACTGTTGTAAATACACAAACCTACAAAGACATAACCGGTTGGCTTCAAGGCCCTAAGTTTGGCATTGATGTAAGTGGCGCTACTCAGTTGCCTTCTGATTTAAACGAGTTTGCGCACGATTTTATTATCGTAAGGTTCGATCAACTGCACGAGCTACCTTCATCGTATAATGGAGAACTATTTGTGAAAGTCTCATCGGAAGAAATTGGACGTGTAAAGAGTAGGTTCAGTATTCGTTTCTTCATTCTAGTTGGGTGGAGTAAAAATGAGCTATCATTAGCTCCTGTTAACTCAATCGTACCGCTAGCAAGTGGAGAGTCCATAGATGATCTTATTGAATTCTCCTTGGCGGGATTTATGCTTAATGGCGTGGCGGAGTCTAAACCTGGGTTGGTAGATTATGAAGAGCTATCTGTTGTACTAGAAAAACTAGAAGAAGATTAATCAATACGATAAGAATTTACTTTTTTGAAACCCTCTCCATTGCGCTCTCTACAGCTTGAGCGGTTACATCAGGAAAGGAAATGTTGAGTGGCTTAGATTCTTCTAGCCATTGTGCAATTTTCTTAATCGACTTCTTCTTAATCCGCTTCAAAACCGGAACTCCCAATTTCTTTAATGATGCCGCGTTGCAGTGTTGTTCATACTGCGACTTCATCGGTACGACTAGCAATTTTTTGTTTAGATGAAGCACCTCGGCAGGTGTTTCGAAGCCAGCCCCACAAATAACACCAGAACTAGTTACCACGCTCTCTACAAAGTCAGCTCCACTTACTGGATAAACCGAAATCTTAC
>JAAFHY010000042.1 GCA_013298505.1 Cytophagales bacterium | reverse complement strand
TTCCATTGATCTTGCTGGCAGGAATTTATTTTTTAGGGCCTACTCCCGACAAGCCTAAATGGGATTTGACAATGTCCGCAGTTCCACAGGAATCAGAATCTTTGGAAGAGTATGTTGCTGATCAAGAAAGCAAACACAAACTCAAACCTGACAATGAAGCGCGTATCGTTTGGGCGGATAGTTCAAGGAAGAAGACCGAGTATAGTGTCATTTATCTTCATGGCTTTTCGGCAAGTCAAGAAGAGGGTGATCCCGTTCATATTAATTTTTCAAAAAAATTTAACTGTAATCTCTATTTGGCGCGCCTTTCTGATCATGGTGTCGATACTACGGAGCAGCTCTTGTTGTTTACGCCTGACCGTTGGTGGCAAAGCAGCAAAGAGGCGCTCGCTATCGGAAAAGCGCTTGGTGATAAAGTCATCATCATGAGTACATCTACGGGAGGAACAATGGCACTGCTATTGGCTGCCGAGTATCCACAAGATGTGCATGCGCTGATCAATTTGTCACCCAATATTCAAATCTTTCATCCGTTGGCCTCTTTGTCCAACAATCCCTGGGGTTTACAACTGGCGCGGAAAGTGATAGGCGGCAATTACAACGTATCGAAACCCATTTACGGTGTGGATATGAAATTGCAAAATCAATATTGGAATGACAAATACCGCCTTGAGGCCGTTGGTCAGATGCAGGAGATGTTGGAAGAAAAAATGACGGAGCAAACTTTTAAAAAAATAAAGGCACCTTCATTATCGCTGTACTATTACAAAAATGAGGCAGAACAAGATTCAACGGTGAGGGTGAGTGCTATCCTTAAGATGAATGAGCTATTGGGTACTCCTGATTCAATGAAAGTTGCGCTAGCCATTCCTGAGGCAGGCACTCATGTTATAGGATCGTACATACGCTCTAAAGACATCTTTTCTGTGGAGCGCGCTGCTGAGAATTTTGCAGTTGGAAAATTGGGGATGAAGATTAATTATGGGTTGAGTCCAACAAAACTAGATGCTTACAGAAATAGTTTGAAGGCCAATCCCGATAACGAGCTGATTGACTTAGAGAAATTCATACCGAATATTATGCTGGATATTCGCTATGCCACTACCAACAATTTTACCAAAGAAAAAATCTACAATTTGCCAAAGGCTTATTCACGCAAGCCTGTCGCCATAGCTTTAAAGAAGGCACAAGATGAGTTTAACAAACTGGGCTACGGCATAAAAGTATACGATGGGTATCGACCGTATTCTGCAACTGTTAAATTTTATGAAGTGATGAAAGGAGATACCATGTACGTGGCTAGTCCCTACAAAGGCTCGAAGCATAATAGGGGATGTGCACTAGATATGACACTAGTCGATTTGAAAACAAAAGAAGAACTAAAGATGCCTACTGAGTGGGATACAGCATCAAAAGAGAGTTGGGCAGATGCACCTGTGAGCGACCCGGTCGTAGCCAAGAATCGGGAGACACTTATTTCAATTATGGAGAAAAACGGATTTAAAGTCTACACTGCCGAGTGGTGGCATTTCGATTTTGTGGGCTGGCAGAAGTATGGTGTGATGGATATTGATTTTGATGAGTTGCCATAGACATCAAGTAAATTTACTTAAGATTGATTCAGATATTTATTTCCTAATTCATACTTGGGGATAAATTAAGCAAGAAGGCAGAGATATAGCCAGTCTTATGCTACATGTTAGTTCTTCCATAGACTTTTCCATTACCTGACAAAAATCATCTTTTTGGCTAATTGGCATCATAACCTGCTGTTGAGGCTTGCTCTACTTTTATGGATGAAATCAAGCCAATCAATCTATGGAATTACAGCGAATTCAATACGATAATAAAGTAGTCAAGGCGTTTATTATAGCCACCGTTATTTTTGGTATTGTGGGAATGACTGTCGGTCTACTCGCCTCCATCCAACTTTTTTATCCTCTCTTTAATTTTGATTTGCAATACACCTCGTTCGGCCGCATCCGTCCGTTGCATACCAACGCAGTTATTTTTGCTTTTGTGGGCAATGCCATGTTTGCTGGAGTGTATTATTCGATGCAGCGTTTGCTGAAAGCGCGCATGTTTAGCGATAGTTTAAGTTGGATTCACTTTTGGGGTTGGCAATTGATCATTTTGGCGGCTGCCATAACCCTTCCGCTGGGCATGACTACTTCTAAGGAATATGCTGAGTTGGAGTGGCCCATTGATATTGCCATCGCATTGGTGTGGGTAGTGTTTGGCTGTAATATGATTGGCACCATCATTAAGAGAAGAGAGAAGCACATGTACGTAGCCATTTGGTTTTACATCGCAACTTTTATTACGGTTGCGGTGTTGCACATTGTCAATTCATTTGAGATTCCGGTTACATTTTTTAAGAGCTATTCGTGGTACGCAGGCGTGCAAGATGCGCTCGTGCAATGGTGGTATGGCCATAATGCGGTTGCCTTTTTTCTTACTACACCCTTCTTAGGATTGATGTATTACTTCTTACCGAAGGCAGCGAATCGCCCCGTGTATTCATACCGTCTTTCCATAGTCCATTTCTGGTCGTTGATATTTATTTACATCTGGGCAGGGCCCCATCATTTGCTCTACACCGCTTTGCCAGGCTGGGCTCAATCCCTTGGTGTTGTGTTTTCAATTATGCTCATCGCGCCCAGTTGGGGTGGTATGCTAAATGGATTATTAACCTTGCGGGGCGCTTGGGATAAAGTGCGCGAAGAACCTGTATTGAAATTTATGGTAGTGGCCGTTACTGCCTATGGTATGGCTACCCTCGAAGGTCCACTGCTATCGTTAAAAAATGTAAATGCCATTGCTCATTTTACAGATTGGATTGTGGCCCATGTTCACGTAGGCGGGTTGGGCTGGAATGGTTTTTTGATTTTTGGAATTTTTTATTGGCTGGTGCCGCGTATGTGGTCTACTAAATTGTATTCTACACAATTAGCAAATGTGCATTTTTGGTTGGGCACGTTGGGCATTATTTTCTACGCACTACCTATGTACACGGCAGGTGTTGTGCAGAGCCTAATGTGGAAAGAATTTACCCCTGATGGATTTCTTGCCTACTCCAATTTTTTGGAAACAACCACAAAAATTTTGCCGCTCTATATGTTGCGCTCGTTGGGGGGCTTGCTTTACTTGATCGGAGTTTTTGTGATGGCATATAACTTGATCAAAACTGCTTATGACGGATCGTTTATAGCCAACGAAGAAGTGGAAGTTGCACCGATGATTAAAGTTTCTAATCAGGGAGGTGGCTGGCATCATGCACTAGAAAGTAAACCTGTGTTGTTTACTGCGCTTGCATTAGTAGCTATTTTGATTGGAGGCGCAATAGAATTAGTGCCTACCTTTCTCATCAAGTCAAACATACCAACAATCACTTCTGTGAAGCCTTACTCTCCGCTAGAATTACACGGCAGAGATATTTACATCCGCGAAGGTTGTGTTGGCTGCCATTCGCAAATGGTGAGGCCATTCCGCAGTGAAGTGCAACGCTACGATCCAAAAGGGGGCGAATATTCTAAGGCAGGCGAATACGTTTACGATCATCCTTTTTTGTGGGGATCAAAACGCACGGGCCCCGATTTACAACGGGTAGGAGGTAAGTATGCAGATAGTTGGCATTTCCGCCACATGCTTGCACCAACCGAAGTAAGCACGGGATCTATTATGCCTGCCTATCCTTGGTTGTACGAACAACTTATTGACAAATCTGAAACGCCCAAAAAAATTAGTGCGCTTCGTACAGTAGGTGTTCCTTATGCAGAGGGTTATGAGCAGTCAGCCAATGATGACCTGGAAGCACAAGCAAGTAACATAGCAGAAGGTCTAAAACTAGAAGGCTATGAAATTCAGAGCGAAGCAGAGATTGTCGCGTTGATCGCCTATTTGCAGCGGCTCGGTACTGATATTAAAGTAAAAAGCGAAGTAGCAGAGCAAAAATAAAAAGTTATGTACAAGAATATTTTGCAGACTATCGAAAACGTGCAAGTTTGGCCGCTGATTTCTTTAGTAATCTTTTTTCTATTCTTCGCATTGCTGCTGTGGTGGGCACTAACGGTAGATGATGGATATGTAGAAGAGATGGGGCAAAAACCGTTGACGGATGGTGTAGCGAATAATTCAACAGAAAACTCAACTTACCTGTTATGAATAAGTTTATAATAACTCTAGTATTTTTTATTTTTTCATCCTTCACTTTTGCACAGGGCAAAGCGGAAGCCGAAGGAACTGTTTCGTTATTTGATGATCCGCTACTCCCTTTTTATATCGTGGTTGGGTTTATTTTTGTCGTGGCCATTTTGGTATTAATAGTGGCCGCTTATATGCTACGTGTACTCAATTTGATTTCGCGCCAGGCTGAGCAAGAGCGTGCCGTTAAATTAGGTATAATATTTAAACCAGCGCCCTCAGCATGGCAGCGAATATGGGAACAATGGAACTTACTTAGACCAATCGAAAAGGAGGCCGATATTATGCTCGACCATAATTACGATGGCATTCGCGAGTTAGATAATCATTTACCACCCTGGTGGAAATGGATGTTTTATTGTACGATTGTATTTGCTGTGGTTTATTTATTTGTGTTTGATGTATTCAATACCATGCCCACCCAACTTCAAGAATACGATAGCGAGTTGGCTTATGCACAACAGCAAGCGTTGAAATTGCAAGCTTCAAATCCAGTGGTTTCAATAGACGAAAATAGCGTAGAGGCAACTACTGATCCGCTCGCACTGGCCGATGGAAAACAAACCTTTTTAACAACGTGCGCCTCGTGCCACCGTAAAGATGGAGGTGGTGATATTGGCCCTAATTTAACCGATGCGTATTGGCTACATGGCGGATCAATCAAAGATGTCTTTAAGGTGGTGCGTCATGGTGTAGCTGGTACTAATATGATTGCGTGGGAAGGCGTGATAAGCCCTGAAAAAATTAGAAACGTTTCTAGCTACCTACTTACGCTACAAGGCACAAATCCAGCTAATCCGAAAAAACCTCAAGGTGATCGGTTCATACCAGAAAAGGTTTTAATAAAAGCAGATACCGTAAAGCTCGATAGTGTAAAAACACAGGCACTGCTCTAAATTCAAATTTGTCTTTGGTTTTTAGTTTACTCGAATTGGTACAATAAGATCATGATAACAGACTTCTATCATTTTGATGAAGAATTTAGAAACTCAATCGGTACGGTTGACGCGAGCGGGAAGCGCATATGGGTTTATGCAAAGAAGCCTACGGGAGCCTATCATACTAAGCGAGCTATCGTTGCCATCTTTTTGCTTATACTTTTCTTTGTTGGCCCTTTTTTGAAATGGCACGATCGCCCTTTTTTGCTATTGAATATTTTTGAGCGAAAGTTTATCGTATTCGGTCATGTTTTTTGGCCTCAAGATTTTTTTCTGCTGGCAATCATAGCCATTACTTTTTTTGTATTCATCATCTTATTTACAGTTGCCTTTGGGCGGGTGTGGTGTGGCTGGGCATGCCCACAAACCTTATTTATGGAAATGGTATTTCGTAAAGTAGAATACTGGATTGAAGGGGATGCTAACGAGCAACGGAGATTGAATAGTTCAAATTGGAATGCAAATAAAATCATAAAGAAGGGAGTCAAACAATTGATCTTTATTTCTATATCGCTTTTGATTGCACACGTGGCAATGGCCTATTTGATAGGAATTGACCAAGTAAGGCAGATTGTTACGCAGCCACCCAGTGTTCATTTACCTGGTTTTATTGGTCTTATTGTTTTTACTTCCATTTTCTATGGTGTATTTTCTTGGTTTCGCGAGCAAGCCTGCATTGTTGTTTGCCCTTACGGAAGATTGCAAAGTGTACTGTTAGTCAAAGATTCGATTGTGGTTGCCTACGATTGGTTAAGAGGTGAAAAGCGCGGAAAATTAAAGAAAGATCAAAAAATCATTACCGAGAAACAAGGCGATTGCATTGACTGCAAATTATGTGTGCACGTATGTCCTACAGGTATCGACATCCGAAACGGCACACAATTAGAATGTGTAAACTGTACTGCTTGCATTGATGCATGTGACGATGTGATGAAGAAAATTGATAAGCCAGCGGGATTAATTAGGTATTCATCGTTCAATGCTATCAAAGAGAGTAAACAAAAGTTAATTACACCAAGAACAATTGGGTATTCTTTTGTGCTAGTAGCTTTGCTTAGCTTACTAGGCTATTTCATTTTAACTCGTGCCGATATAGAGACAACGATATTAAAAGCACCTGGCACGCTTTACACAAAAACCGAAGATGGTAAAATAACTAACCTGTATACCATCGAATTTATGAACAAAACGTTTGACGATATCTCACTTGATTTAAAGATCGAATCTCCGTTAGGCGCTACGCTTACTAAAATAGGCACTACTAATTTGATTGTTCCGAAAGAAGGAATATTGAAACGTATTGTTATGGTAAAGCTACCAGAAGAATTGCTGCGTAACCGAAAGACAGTGGTAGAAGTAGGAATTTATAAATTAGGAGAGCGAATAGGCACCGCAAGAGCAAAGTTTATAGGCCCTATTAAATCATTTAAAAAGTGATTACGTCAAATGGTTCTTAAAATACTTTCCACTCATCAATATAAATAGTAGCGTATGAAATGGGTAATCGGTTCGTTCATTGCCTTTGGCTTGTTTATAGGTACGCTGGTTTTCATCTGCGTAAGGGAAGAAAGCAGCTTGGTCTCTGCTAACTATTATCAAGACGAGCTGGTGCATCAAATTAAAATGAAACAACAACAGAACGTGCTTTCATTGAAAGAACTGCCATCAATTGAACTGACCGACCGTCAAGTAACTATTTCTTTTTCGATGTTTTCAGATTTAGAAATGGGAGAACTTCGATTAGCTCGGCCATCCAATGCTAAGCTTGATCAACGTTTTAAATTATCAACTCGTAGTTTGCAAACTTTTCCTCTTCCAATAGCAGAAAAGGGTTTATATCGAGTTACTCTGCAATGGAGTATGCACGGCAAAGAATACTACGTTGAAAAATTAATGGTGCTATGAGCTTGATACTATCGGCAATTGTAATGGGACTTGCGGGTAGCTTTCATTGTGTGGCAATGTGTAGCCCATTGATGATGGCCGCGAGTGCGAAAAGTCCCTTCTTGTATTCAAAAATTGTTTATAATATTGGGCGAGTTTTAGTCTATGCGTTGCTTGGCGCGATGGCAGCTACGATCGGTAGCAATAGTATTAATGTAACGCAGCAAAATTACTTGTCAGTAGGAATGGGAATCATTTTTCTCTTGCTTGCCATAGGATTTTTTAAAAAAGTATCCATTCCATTTTTGAGTACTAGTATTTTATGGTTGATTTCAAAACTGAAGAAGTGGTTTGGTAGATGGCTCACTTCGAGAAGTAATATGGCTATGTTTATTTTGGGCATGCTAAATGGATTGTTGCCTTGTGGGCTTACGTATATTGCGGTTGCATCATGTTTTATTTTACCCACCGCTCTCGATGGTTTTTTGTTTATGATTTTGTTTGGATTGGGTACTTGGCCAGTAATGGTGGGCCTTACTTGGGTGGCAACCGCTTTGCTGCGTAAAGTAAATTATCAACGAATAACCGCTGCTATGTTTTTAGTGACTGGTATTTTATTGATTGGTAGGGTTTTTTGGTTGCAGGTTCATCCTGTTGAAGTAGTAGCGCAGGGTTCGTTCATAGAATGTACTCCTTAGTTTTTATATAGCATTAAATCTCTTATTTTTACTTAGCACAAAACGATAAATTTTAATTTATGAAAAAAATACTTGTTCCAACCGATTTTTCAAAAACCTCCATCACCGCCTTAGAGGCCGCATTTGAAATAGCCAAGAAAGCAGGCGCTACTATTTACGTGTTGCATGTGGTAGAAGAAGCCACGCCCGATTCCTATCGAATTACAGGCGAGTGGCGCAAGGATAACTGGGAAGAGAGGCTATTTACTTTCAAACTACTTGAAAAAGCAAAAGTTCAATTAGAAAAAGTAGTAAAGGATCCTCGCTTCGATGCCGTTAAGATCGTGGGCGAATTGAGGCTCGGCAATCCATTTCATGGCATGAACGCAATTATTGCCGAACAGAAAGTAGACTTGGTGGTAATGGGAACCCGCGGCCAAACTAATCTAGAGACGATGGTGATTGGAACAAATACAGAGCGGATCGTGCGTCATTCTCGCTGCCCTATTCTTACCGTTCATAAAAAGCCGACTTCGACCGATTTTAAAAATATTGTCTATGCTACGGCCATGTCAAAAGACGAAGAAGTATTTTCACGAATTGTGAAGCGCACCCAGCAACTTTATAACTCTACTATTCATTTGGTGAGGATAAACACACCGGGCGATTTTCAGCGCGATAAAGTGGTGAAAGACTACATGAATAAATTTGCCAAATCGTTGCAATTGAAAAATTTTACCATCAATGTGTACAACGATTTGAATGAAGAAGAAGGGATCTTATACTTTGCCGATAGCATTGATGCCGACTTGATTGCAATGGCTACGCATGGCCGAACAGGTTTTGCTCACGTATTGGCAGGTAGTATTGCTGAAGATGTGGTAAGCAAGGCAAGGCGTCCCGTTCTTACATTTGTAGTAAAGCATTAGCAAAATAGATAGATTATCATTTTTTCTAGAAAGCCCCGCCACGGGGCTTTATTATTTTTAGCTAATTCCATATACTTGATTGTTGAAAAATTATTACGCCATATTAGAAATCCCTTTTTCTGCCCAACAGGCCGATATTAAAAGAGCGTATCGCAAGTTGGCCTTAGAGTATCATCCGGATCGAAACGCATCGCCCAATGCAGCCGCTATTTTTAGAGAAGTTAACGAAGCGTATGAAATGCTGGGCGATCCACAAAAAAAGGCGCTATACGATCAACTACTGGCTGGAACGAAACCTGAAGCGGAAGCAGTAGTAGCAGCATCAAGCGTTCACAAAGATCCACGCTATCGACCTAAGCCACCTGGCTTTGTCCATACTAGAAATTCACAGAGAAAGGAAATGTTGGAATGGATGACGCGAAATTTGCATGCGGCAATTAGATTATCTCAATTTACCCTTTGTTGTAGTTTGTTTCTGTTTGTCGATTTTTGTTTGCCTATGAAAAGTGAATTACAAAAAATAGTAGGCTTTGAAACCGTTCGTGGACTAAGGGGAACACAAGGGTTAAAAATCCAGTCCTCGGGCGGTACGTCATTTAGTATAACCAAAAGTTCGTCTGTTCCGCTTAGTACAGGCGACACAATTGTTATTCGCTCTTCGCGAGTACTAGGCGTTCCAAAGCGAGTGGCAAATCTGGAAGGTACTTTTAATTCACGCATCCGGGTTTCCATCTATGGAAATTTTGTTTTCTTCCCGGCTATATGGTTGCTCACGTCTGCTCTCGGTGTATTTTATAAAAAGGGAATTGAGTTTCGATTTAACCTTAGCATCGTAAATGCGCTATTGATTATTTTTAATTTCATTGTGTTAATGATAAGTTTTTAAAGTATGGCAAAGAAAAACGAATGGAAAAATAGAGAGGGAGTTGTTTATTCAACCAATCAAGATTTTCAGTTTCAATCGCCAACCGAGAATAAAATAACACTGCCACCACCACAACAAAATCTAAAGGTGCTGCTTGACAAAAGTGGCCGAGCCGGAAAGCAGATAACGTTAATTACTGGCTTTATTGGCACTACTTCCGATCTTGAAGTACTTACCAAACTTTTGAAAACAAAATGTGGTGTTGGCGGTTCGGCCAAAGAAGGAGAAATACTTATTCAGGGCGATGTAAGAGCCAAAGTGGTAGAGCTACTTACCAAAGAAAAATACAAAGTGAAATTGTCAGGGTAGTAGTTACTTCGATTTCTTCAACCCGTTTACGAGCATATCCGAAAGTTGTGCGCCTAGTGCAGCAGGATCTATGTCACTCGTAGGGTCATACCAAAGGGGCATCCAATTGAGGGACGAGAATAGAGTCATTACGGCCAATTTTTTATCAATCGTTTCTTTGAATTCACCTGTCAGAATGCCAGCTTCAATCATTGACTTAAAGCGGTTGATGTAGTTAATGCGCAACAAAAGAAAATCGCGCAAGTAGGGTTGGCTAAGGTGACGGTGCTCATTCATAAACACGGCCGATGCCGTAAGGTCTTTCGCCATTACTTGTATATGGCCGATAATACCCAAGCGAAGCATTTCGCTGGCTGTTATCTTTTTCTTCTCAACTGCTTCGAGCGATTTCCTGAACTCGGTGGCCATATCGAAACAAAGGCTTTGCAAAATTTCTTCTTTCGATTTGATGTGCGAATATAAACTGGCAGCCTCGATTCCTAACTTTTGGGCTAGGTCGCGCATGGAAGAGGCAGCGTATCCTTTCTCTCTGAATAATTGTGCTGCGCTTCTTATAACTTGTTCTTTTCTACTTAAATTAGCAACAGACTCCATAGTGGTTTTTAAGACTTCTACAACAAAGATAATTTATAATTAGCTTTGGATGCACAAAGTTTGAACAAAATGAATTTTAGTTCTCTCCGAGAATTCTTTTACAAAGTTTATAACATCTGCCTGTTAGTAATGTTTATGCCAATCGCTGTCTTTCTATCGGTTTACTACCTCTTAATAACCAATGTGATAACAGAAATGGTGATAGAAGGGGATATGCTTAACGCGATTTTAGTGGTATTTCCAATAGTTGCTATTTTTATACTAACGATTGTTCACTTGCTGGCAAGAAAAAGATTCGTTAAGCTAATACCTGAACCGAGCTTGGGCATTCGGCTAGAAAAGTATTTTTCAATCGCTTTTTTAAGGATTATTGGAGTAGTGATCTCATCTATCCTTATGGCGCTAGGGCTCTTCTTAACAGGGAGCGAGTACTTTACGATCTATTTTTTGGTACTATTAATCTGGCTGTTTTTTGTTTGGCCCACACCCACTAGGGTAAGCACCGATTTGAAGTTAAGGGGCGATGAACATAAAATGGTTGTTTCTAAAGGAGAGGCCTTTAAATAAAAAAAGGTCAGCACAATTGGTGCTAACCCTTTCTCATCTCTTCACTTGCAAACATCGCAAACTCACATAGAGCTATTACAACGTAATACCAAAACTAAACGCATTCAACTGTGGCCCTTTGCCAGCTACAAAAAGATCGTTCATATCGTAGTTGAAAAAGAAGTCCGTTCCGCGAAAGCCAAACTGAGCACGGAATCCATATCGTATGTTATTGATAAAGTACGGATCATGATGGCGCTCTACTTTATCATCGCCATCCTGAAGATACACCTGCTTGGTATAGCTGTCAATTCGGTAACCAGCGTACGGACCAACGCCCGCTCTAAAACCTCGTGAGTGGCGCCCACTAAATAAACCGGGCTTGCGATAGTTGCCCCCAAAATCAATCATGGGCACAGCCGAAAGATTGATGTACACTACCGTGAGTTTGCTCTTTTCAAAACTGTTGGTGCGCAAGTCTTCGCTAAAGGTTACTCCATTATCATCTTTGGTGAGTAATGTTTTATCGTTTTGAAATTTGAAGTTGTACCAACTCACCCCGCCTGCCCATTCTAGAAAAAATTTATTGCTTAAGCGCGTGCGCTGCGTAGAGTTGAGTGCGACATACCAACTGCCCCACGGACGCACGGTGTAGATTTTATTTGCATCGGCAGGAAATTTTCCACCTTCGAGGTAGTTATTCATACCTAAATCGATATTGAACGAACTGTATGTCCTTCTGCGGCTATTGATGTTTCTTAATTCTTTTAGGCTTTCGTACTTACGATTATTTCTTCTTGAATCATATCGGTCAGATCGACTCGACCAATTGCCTCCGCGATAGCGTTCTCGGTCTGCTTCTGTTGGCCACTCATCGCTATTGCTATCGTATGTGCTTACCGTACTTTGCGCAGTAGTATCTTTTAAATAATTAACTGACGATACGGTGAGTTGCGTTGAATCGCGCTTATCAAGTTTGGCAATCATATCATCCATCAGCGATTGAAAGTTGTAGTGCTTCAACGTCTCAAGGTCTTTTTTATCTTGAATGGCGAATATCACTTTGCTGGCTTCGCCTACTTTAATTACTACGGTATCGGCTTTTTGCTGCGCTTGCGCGGATAAGATGGCTGCTAGCGTTAAGGTGGTTGTTATAATTATCTTTTTCATTTCTTTTTGTTGGTTGGCGATGTGGTTTCTTTTTGATCTCGTTAAAAAGGAATTCATCGGGTTAGTTAATACTTTCTTTATTTTTATCTTGTTTGTTATTTGAGGCAAATAGCTTGCTTGTAAAATCGGCTAGGTCAATACCTCCTTCTCCATTTTTTAAGTCCTTAGCTTTCTCGAAAAATTTCTTCAACCCTTTTTTTTCTGCGGTTACATTGGCTATCACTTGAGGTTCGATGGGGGCAAGCATAAACTCTAAAACGATGGGCTTTTCAGCTTTAGCGATAACGGTTACTTGCGAATCGACTTGCAAAGCAGGTACTCCATTGCTTGTACTTCGCTCAATATCTTTTTCTACTTCAGCCACTTGAAGAGGTCGAATTTCTTCTTTTGCCATGGGAACTACATTGTTTTGAGATTTTGGCCTGACTATTTTTTGTTGAGGCGTTGAAATTGTTTTTTTCTCATCTCGCTTATCTTCGCTTTTGGCTAACTCTCCTGAGGGGTTTTCTTTTGCTTTGATTTCATTTTTTCGTGCTAGCACATTTTTATTTTGGCCGCTTGGTGTTTGCAATTGGTATAATGCAGCAATAAGGCATCCCATCAACAGTAAGGCAGCGGCAAGGCGCCAAATAATTACTGGCCTATTTTTTTTTACTAAGCTCGCTTGCAATTTTTCCCACGCATTTGCCGAAGGGGGCGTGGCATGGTGTGCCAGTTTACTTTTAAATAGCTCGTCTAATTGGTTTTCCATATCAGTTTATTTTTTGTGAAAGCTGCTGTTCAGCTTCTAATAATCTCTTTTGCAAAAGTACCCGTGCCCTGCTTAGCTGCGATTTTGAAGTATTCTCGCTGATGCCCAGTTGATCCCCGATTTCTTGGTGCGAAAAACCATCAATCGCATAAAGATTAAACACCACTCGGTAGCCTGTGGGTAAGTCGGCAATCATCTTCATCAAATCTTCTGCCTCTAGTTCGCTTTCTACTTGGCTATAGTTTGGTTCCCGATCGGCCGCTTCTATATCCATTTCTAAGTACATGTTTTTACTCTTGCGCAAGTAACTGAGCGATTCGTTCACCATCACCCGCCTGATCCAGCCCTCAAAGCTTCCCTCGTTTTTGTACTGATCGATCCGTTCAAAAATTTTGGTGAAGGCCATCACAAGCACGTCTTCCGCTTCCATTTTGTCTTTAACATACCGGCAGCAAAGTGTATACATTTTGCCCGAAAAAAAGGTGTAAAGCGCATGCTGTGACTCGCGGTTTTGCCGTTTGCAGCCTTCTATCCAATCTTTTTCTTTGGCGCGGTAAATTTCTAGCTTCATTTAGGCGAATTCAACAACAAGATGCATATACGTGCAAAGGGGTTGCATGGGTTAAGAAAATAATGAAGAAGGATAGGAAGACTACCGGCAGGAAAGTTGATGTTAGACGAAAATGGCTAGACTTTCAAAAAAAACTTCCGCCTATACATTTGCCACAAAATCACTAAAAAGAAAAGAACAAGTGTGAGGGCAAAAGCTGAGGAAGCATTTTGGGGGCTTAGCCAACTAGCGTAACCATTTTGATAAATGAACGACCACAGCGAAGTTTCGTTTTCTCCTTCTCCAATTTTTACACGACTTAGAAATTTGGCCAGCAGTCCCGAAGCAACGAACACAAAAATCGCATTGGTGCCATAATAAATAAATGGGGTCGACCATTTTTTAATTCCTTGAACATCAATCGACCAATAACACGCAGCAAAAAATTGCATGGCAATACCGCCTGTGTAAAGTACATAGCTGCTTGTCCACAGTGCTTTATTGATGGGGAAGAGTAGACCCCAAGCTAATCCTGCAACAATTAAAATAGCTCCAATAAAAAATAACCATGTTACTTTTTCTGAGGGGATAGAGATTTTTGAGAAAAGTTGTCCGGTAAGTATACCCAGCATGCCCGTTGCAAAAGCTGGTATAGTACTCAATACACCTTCGGGATCCCATGTTTTGCTCTGCGACCAAAGATGTCCGTTTAATAATAACCGATCAAGCCACGCACCAAGATTGGTTTCAGGTTCTAAGTTGGCAATGCCAAAATCAGGAACGGGAATCCATGTCATTAAAATATAATACCCAGCAAGTAAAAAGAGAGTTACCCGTATTTGCGAAAGCCAATTGGTTTTAAAGTAAATGAGTGAGCAGACTAAAAACACAATACTAATCCGTTGCAGCACTCCAGGTATGCGCACGGTTTCAAAATTGAATTTGGGTACAAGGGCTAGCATCATTCCTAGTAAAAAGATTATAGCGGTTCTCCTTAAAATTTTGATGAGAATATTTTTAGTTAACCCTTCGGATAGCTTAGGCTGATAGGCAAAGTGAATAGAAACGCCAACGATAAACAAAAAGAAAGGAAAGATTAAGTCGGTTGGTGTGCAGCCATGCCAGTGTGCATGAAGTAGGGGAGGGTAAACACTATCCCAACTGCCTGGATTATTGACTAGAATCATGGCGGCCACCGTAATGCCCCTGAATACATCTAAGGAGTGGAGTCTCATTCGAATTTTAGATTTACGATTTACACACTTATCTTATTAGTTAAAATAAATTGCTCTTAGATGATAGTGAGCAAAATTTAGACTCCAAATAAACCTTTAATTGCTTCTTTTAATCTATTGGTAAGCCGTTTGTCCGCATCCCCCAATTGACGGTGAATCAATTTTTTCGGAATGGTAACCATTTTGTGCAATCGAATAACAGAGTCAGTTGCTAAACCACTTTTATCAAGTGATGAAGTTTCTTTTTCTATAACAATGTCACTCATTAATAATTCAGCTGGGATTTTACTTGAAATAAATGCAACAATGATGTGATCGTGCAATCCAATTGGTTCTGTTAAACAAATAGCAGGGCGAACTTTACTGGTTGAAAAGTCATCAAATGGAAAAGGTACTAAAATGATTTTGAACTTAACCATTGAAGGGTTTCCCGCTTTGATTTGAATAAATGTCCTCGTAAGGCTCTTTTAAAAAACTAAAGGAGGGATTTTCGGAAATAGCTTTCAACCATTCTGACTCATTATATTCATCGCTTTCGGGCACCAACACAATCACCTTTACGTTCCGATTTTTTTCTTTAAACGGTGACACGTGTAGCAGCCCGTCTTTATCAATTTTGCCTATCGTTTCGATTGCTTTCATAGTTTAAATATAGCAAATCAATCTTCATCTTCAATTCCTTTTCACCACCTCCGGATCGCCCTGATATTTTACCGAGCTTACCACATCGGTGTCAATTTCAATAGATCGGGTGGCGTTAACACGTGCACGCCCCATTTCCTTTGCTTCTACTACGGCATTCTCTACTTCATATTGCCCCGCTCTTAGTTGAGACATTTTTCGTACATCGGCTTGTAAAAAATTACCGTGGCCATTGAGTTCAAATGTCATTGGCCCAGCCATGTCTAGCAGTAGGTTAGTGGATTTAATTTCGGCTTCGCCACTCATGGCGCCTAGAAGTGTAATGTCCATTTCTTCTTCGTCAAAATCTTTAATTTCAAATTGGCCAGCACCCTTAATTTTTAATTTAGTTAGGTGTGGCATAGAGATATTGATTCTTACTTTATCGTCCAGATCGAAATCACTTTCCCAAAACAATTTATTTTTAGACCGATAGCGAATCTCCAATGTTTCGCCCGAAACAGAAACTTCGTATTTTCTTTTTTCTCGTTCGGGGCCATCTAGTTGAATGGAATATTCATCGGCCTGTTGAACCACTAAATCAAAAATCCCCATGACTTCAATTTCATCGAAGTCGCTGTACCCATATTGATCTTTTAGTTGCAGAGATTTTCGCTCGGATGGTTCGGTGCAATTCACGCACTCAAATCCATGATCGGTCATCTTCCAGGTTTTATTAAAATTAGAATCTCGGTAGCCTTCGTAGTCCATGTAATGATTGTCAATCAATCGCCACAGTTCTTCATCTATCACAAAGGTTTGGCCAATGGGTATGTACAACTCCATATCGAGCCGTTGTGCCATAAATTTTGCGTCTTTCTTGAATGTTAAATTTGAATCGAATAACAAGGTGGTATCTTGTTGCACTACATTATACTCAACCATCTGGGCATTTTCTGATCCGTTTTTTCGGGTGAAACCTTGTGCGCGAAAACGCTGAACTAATTTTATTTCTTTTCCCTCGTAGCCTTTTAACGTAAGCTCGGTTACGCGGTAGTCATCCAATCCAGTTTCAGTTAGTTTTAGCACAGGTGTTTTACCTTGAAGATCAAAAACTTTTTCTGTTTTGTATTCACCCTCTTCCTTAAACGAGTAAATCATTTTGGGAATGGTAAAGCTGAGTGTAAGTATGCTTACGATAAACAAGCCTAGCATTACCCAGCCAACTGCAGGTTTGAAAAACGAACGCTTTGCTAAAATAGATATGCCTGAAAGAAAAATCCCCAACGCTGGAATGAACACTACAATGAAGGCTGCAATCATACTCCACGTAGGGAAGGTATTTCTAAACGTTTCGGTTGGCAAACTCAACCCTTGAATATCGCCACCCCAATACTCGGGCAGAATGGATGTGCTGAATAGTCCAACGATAATACCGAACGCGATAATGATAGCGAACACTAATGCGAGTCCGGTTATTAGAATAGCTAACCCAATGA
Organism: Cytophagales bacterium; assembly: GCA_013298505.1. Lineage (GTDB taxonomy): Bacteria > Bacteroidota > Bacteroidia > Cytophagales > Cyclobacteriaceae > ELB16-189. Next base: position 12,452 of record JAAFHY010000042.1, on the reverse strand, counting down.
CAACACGGATCAACTCAAAAAATAATTTTACAATGGGGCCAATTACTTTTGCAATAGCAGTAATGACGGAAGCAATAAGCCGGAATGGAAATAATACAATTTTTGCTAACGTGCTTTCTTCTTCATCTTTCTCGTTAAGACTTTTCTTCACAGAAGATTCGATGTTGCTAAGGGTAACTGGCTCACCTTGCATTTCCATTTTTTCGGTAATGCTATTGGCCTGTGGCAATGCAATCCATAAAATGATATAAAGCACAAACCCTAACCCGCCTACAATAGCCAAGACAACAAACAAAAGCCTGATAACGGTTATGTCTGCCCCGAAGAAAGCAGCGATGCCGCTCGCCACGCCACCCAATACTTTTTTATCGGCATCGCGATACATTTTTTTAACACTTGGCTCTTCCACCAACTCTTTAGAGGTAGGCAATACGATCCATAGGATAATGTAAGCGAGAATTAATCCACCATAGCTACCAATTACCAATAACGCAAATAGTACGCGTGGCCACACAGGGTCTATGCTAAAGTAATGACCTAACCCAGCGCAAACACCGCCCAGTATTTTTCGTTTCTCATCTCTAAATAATTTTTTGTGGGCTAAAGGTTGCTCGTAAGCAGATGAGGTCGATTTGGTTTTTTGTTGCCCTGTGCGTGGCTCTTCGTTGCCCACCTCTTGTTCTTCAGCTGCTTTAAAGTCGCTCACGTTTCCCATTGTAGCAACCAAGCTGTTCACATCTTCTAGTGTAATTACCTGCTTGCCTTCGTTGAGCCGCGAAAGAAAAATTTCTGCAATGCGGCTTTCAATATCGGCCAAAATTTCGCTGCTATCTTGAAACGACCCGAAGTAGCTGTTGATGGAATCTAAATATTTGCGAAGCGATTCATAGCCGTCTTCTTCGATGTGGAAGATGATGCCGCTGATGTTGATGCTGATGTTCTTTTTCATATTAGACGAGAAGAATTTAGAAGTCAGAAGTTAGAATATAGGAGATAGGAATATAGAATCGTTTATCAAATTTATTACTGCTTATTCTCCTCTGCGGCATTTTTTTCTGTAGCTGCCGCGAAGGTAGATCGCACTGTTTCTGTTGAGTGAACCACATCATCCCACGTTTCCGTAAGCCCCTTCAAAAAATGTGTTCCATCATCAGTTAACTTGTAGTATTTTCTGGGAGGCCCCGATTTCGACTCTACCCATTTGTATTCTAGCAGCCCAGCATTTTTCAATCGCGTAAGCAACGGATAAAGCGTACCTTCTACCACAATCATTTTAGCCGAAGTTAACTCATCGAGCATATTGGAAGCATATACCTCGCCCCGCGAAATAATATGAAGGATACAGAATTCTAAAATTCCTTTCCTCATTTGAATTTGTGTGTTCTCTAAGTTCATATTGTTTAAACTGGCTATTTCTAACAGCACGTTTCGATGTTCTTGGCAACTTATACGCCAGAAGTACTATGCATAGCCAAGTACTGGGTTTAAAGTTTAAAATTATTTTATAAACCTCGATTTTGAGCTACATTGAATGATTATTTCTAAACAGAATTTTTATGAGGTACATTATCGTGCTGGCAATTATGTTCATTAGCGTACAATCTTTTGCGCAAGACACACATTACTGGACATATCGGTATGGCACACGAGCGGTTTTAATGGGTGGCCCTGCCGTGGGCGGATTGGAAGATAACAGCTCTGTCATTTACAATCCTGCTTTGCTTAGTTTGGTGAAGAGTACTTCTGTTTCGATCAACTCGAATGTATATCAAGTAGTGAACATCGGGGTAAAAGATGGTGCGGGGCCAGGCAATGAGGTGGTTAGTAATCAGTTTTCTGCAGTACCCGTAACGGTATCGGGTTTATTGAAAAAGAAAAAAACATCTCGATGGACGATGGGTTATGCAATCATAGTTCCAACCGAGTTTACCTTTAAAGCGACTGCTAGGGAAGATGGATTTAAAGACATTGATAAACAACTAAACGGTACTTATAGCCCGGGAGCAGAAGATTACGTTGGCCAGTTTTCGATCAATACACGTCTATCCGAAAACCAAGGAGCTTTTGCAATAGCTTATAAGATTAACTACCATTGGTCGATCGGGCTAACAAATCAATTTATCTATCGATCGCACAACTATAACAAAAGCGAACTCAGCAGAATGATTTTGAATGATTCTATCCCTAACACAAAAAAACTATTGAATACATTGGTTAGCACAAGTGAAACACAAAGTGTTGAATACGCCAATTTAAGATTTGAACCCAAGCTTGGTGTTGGGTTTGCCAATGGAAACTTTTCATTTGGGATAACGGTCAATTTCCCATCGGTAAACCTAACGGGTACGGGCACTATGGCCAGAGATGTAATTTCGAATAACCTAAATGCTCAACAGGATGTTACCAAACCGCGCGCACCATTTAGCTTGGCTATTAACGATAGGCAAACTAAGCTAAACACCATTTACAAAAGGCCGCTATCGATAGCCGCAGGCTTTGTTTATAGATCACGCAAGACAACCGTAGCAGTTTCTGCCGAATGGTTTGATAATGTGAAAATATATAATGTCATGTCACCAATTGGTGATCCGTTTAAACGACCAACCACATTAAACCTTGATAGTAAGAAATTTTTAGAACTGAATGCGTCAAATAAATCGGTAACCAATTTTGCAATTGGCCTTGAACATGAGTTGAACGAAAAGGTAAGTATTAGTACAGGTTTCCGAACTAACAACTCTTTTTATGACCGAGTATTTGATGATCGCATAACAGATAGAAACAAAAAGAACGTCAATAATAATCCGCTTAATTTAGATATCTCTTCTTGGAACATCTACCATGTTGTAGTGGGTGGTACATTCAAAAAAGAACGAAGAGATTTAAGTATTGGATTTAATTTTAGTTGGGCAGACGAAGGTGCCATCAAGCAATTTGCCAATTTTGAAAATCCTACTGAGTCAACGTTTTTGCTTGGGCAAAAGCAAACGACCACAGCCAATTTTTTCTCTTACGGAATATTACTTGGATATACGTTTAGAATCCGCTCTGAAGATTAACTAAATTGAATCTTAAATTTTGAATTTAATAACGGAGGTGCTTTACAGTCATTCCCTTGTTAATCATTTGCTTTAGCGAGTCAATACCAATTTTTAAGTGCAAGTCTACATAGCTGGTGGTAACAACTTTGTCGCTGGCTTCGGTTTTTACTCCATCGGGTGTCATGGGCGAATCGGAAACGAGCAGTAATGCACCTGCGGGAATTTCGTTATAGAATGCCGTAGAAAAAATGGTTGCGGTTTCCATGTCAATGGCGGCAGCCCTGATTTTGATGAGGTAGTTTTTAAAATCTTCGTCCCATTCCCACACTCTTCGGTTGGTGGTATAAACCGTACCGCTCCAATAATCTTGGTTGTAATCGCGAATGGTGGTTGATATCGCCTTCTGCAAAGCAAATGCAGGGAGTGATGGCACCTCAGGTGGAAAATAATCGTTAGATGTTCCCTCTCCCCGGATGGCTGCAATAGGTAATATCAAATCGCCAATATCATTTTTAGCTTTTAGGCCGCCACACTTTCCTAAAAACAGCACGGCTTTTGGCATCACTGCTGTTAAGCAATCCATGATCGTGGCCGCATTGGGGCTACCCATACCAAAGTTAATGATTGTAATGCCTTCTGCCGTGGCACTTAACATGGCTCTGTCTTCGCCATGAACGGGAACGCCATGCCATTCGGCAAATTTTTTTACATAGTTATCGAAATTGGTAAGCAGGATGTAGTGACCAAAATCTTCCAGTTTAAGGCCCGTGTACCGGGGCAACCAGTTCTCTACGATGTCTTTTTTATTTTTCATTTTTTCGTCTGATAAATATTCAACTTTGCCCTATCTTTTCACCAAATGCACAAACTCAATCTTCCTGAAATACAGCCTACACTTAAGAAAGAGGAAGGAAAAGTATTAATTTTTGACATCATTCGGAAAAAATACATTGTGCTAACTCCCGAAGAGTGGGTGCGTCAGCATTTTATTCACTACCTCATTCACGAATTGAAATATCCTCGATCGCTCTTTCGCATCGAGAGCAGCCTTACCTATAACAAACTTCAAAAGCGATCTGACATCTTAATTTTTGATCGAAATGGAAAGCCATGGATGTTGGTTGAGTGTAAATCTGCCGATATTAGACTGAGTCAAAATGCATTTAATCAGGTTGCCGTCTATAACATGACGGTAAACGCGAAGTATGTTGCGGTAACTAATGGTATGATCCATTTTTGTTGTGAAGCTTCAAAAGCTGGCGAAGCCGCTACTTTTTTAGAATCTTTTCCTGAATTCGACTAGTCTTATTTGTTTTTGGGAAAGAAATACGGAAATACTTGATAGGGGTATTTTTCGTAGTACGCATTATCTTCGTTGATGGTATAACCCTGTTTGAAATGCGCGGCACTTTGCTTCAGTAACTCATTAGCTTCATCATATTTCCCTAGCCTACTTATTGAAAGTGCTTTGTAATACTCAGCATCTGAAAAATTAGTGTAGATAGCCAATGATTGATCAAAGAACTTCATCGCTTCTTGGTAATTTTGAAGTTCCATATTGGCAATTCCCAAATAAAACAAATCGAGGTAATGAATCCAACTTTCGCCATTTTGTTTTTTGGTGTGCTCAATACTTTGTGTTAGGTGAGTAGCCGCTTTTTCAAAAGCGTTGAGTTGTAAATAACAAAGCCCTAAATAAAAATCGTACGAATGATCCATTACATGAGCGTATTCTCCTTTTATTCTTTTTGATAAGTTGAAATCATAGATCGCACCTGAATAATCTTTAGAAAAAACACATTTCATGAAGGCTTGATAGTCGATGTATTGTAACGAATCAAGTTGCACCGCTTTGTTTAGAAAAGGCATACCCGCTTCATACTTTCTTTGTTTGAACAGCGGCATTGCTTTTTGCTGATAGTAGTAAGCAACAGTAGGGTTCAATTGAATTGCTGAATCTAAGTAAACTTGCCACTCGGGAGCGAAGTAATGGTATTTGTGGGCTCCATTGGTCAGGTATTTTTCAGTAACCAACTTTTCGTCAGGATAGACTTTAATTTCTTTTTTCTGCTCAGGCATTGAGCAGCTAACGCACATTAGAAAAACAGGAAAGTAGATTCTCATTCCTAGAGGCTACAGAGTTAATTCCTTTACGAATCTCTTTGCGCTCTCAGCGTTTAAATTTAACCACTGAGAACGCAAGGAATTCACTCAAAGTTTTGTTGTTGACTTATCCCAAAAACTCTTTTGCATCGGTATATGGTGTATTGAATGCATCTGACACCGCTTTGTAAACCACTTTACCGTTGATCACATTCAATCCTTTTTTCAAATCAAGATTTTCAGTACACGCTTTTTTCCAGCCTTGAGTAGCTAACTTAATCGCATAAGGCAACGTAGCGTTTGTCAGCGCAAGCGTAGATGTATAAGGAACTGCACCGGGCATATTGGCTACGCAGTAATGAACGACATCATCAATTATGTAAGTAGGATCTTCGTGAGTAGTTGGTCGGCACGTTTCGATACATCCACCTTGATCAACGGCAACGTCCACCAACACTGTTCCTGGGCGCATGGTCTTCAGCATATCGCGCGTGATTAGTTTGGGCGCTTTTGCTCCTGGCACCAACACCCCCCCAATTATTAGATCGTGCGTTTTCACTAACTCACGCAAAACATACTCGTTCGATACCATGGTATGAACATTCTTAGGCATTACATCATCTAAGTAGCGCAAGCGATTGATGTTTACATCGGTAATGATCACATCGGCCCCCATACCAGCAGCCATCTTCGCAGCATTTGTTCCCACTACACCGCCACCTAATATCAATACTTTTGCAGGCATCACACCCGGTACACCACCTAAAAGAATTCCACGGCCTTTCAATGGCTTCTCTAAATATTTAGCACCTTCTTGAATGGACATACGTCCAGCTACTTCGCTCATCGGCACTAGCAAAGGCAAACTTCCATCCAATCGCTCAACAGTTTCATAAGCCAAACAAACCGATCCAGTTTTCACCATCGCATGAAGCAACGGTTCGTAAGATGCAAAGTGAAAATAGGTAAATACCAATTGATCTTTTTTGATCAAGCTATATTCTTGCTCAATAGGCTCTTTTACCTTCATGATCATTTCGGCAATAGCAAAGATCTCTTGTGCGGTAGCAAGAATTTTTGCGCCCGCATTTTTGTATTCTTCATCGCTAAAACCACTGCCCTCTCCAGCTTTTGTTTGCATATAAACTGTGTGGCCACGCTTAGAAAGTTCGGCTGCGCCTGCGGGTGTAAGTGCTACCCGATTTTCGTTGTTCTTGATTTCTTTAGGTACTCCGATGATCATATAGATTCGATTAAAGTGTCAATTTATGGGTTTTTCAAACGAGTGCGCAAATATACGTGGTAGAAATGGGAGCGTCAAACTTGATCCTTGATACTGGATTCTAGATGCTTGAAGCTAGCAACCAGTATCGAGCATCTAGTATCCGGTGATCAGAAACCTTTAACTTGCAACTAGTAACCGCAAACAATGAACTCAAATCTTTATGCCTTTTACGGTTCGCTTAGGCGTGGTTTGCACAACTATCAGCAATTCAAACCTAATCTGAAATATTGTTATTCAACTTGGTTATCGGGATTTCAACTTTTTTCATTGGGTGATTTTCCATTTGCGATCAAATCAGGAAACACAGACGATCGCGTATTGATTGAAGTCATTGAAATAGAAGACGAAACTACCAGACTTAAAATTGATGAGTTAGAGCTAAGTTTTGGCTACTACTCAGAAGTTGTGCAAATTGACGGTAGTGAAGTTAAAATATATTTATTCAGTGATAAAGCAAATTATCCGCAAGTAAAGAGCGGTGACTGGGTTAAATTCTTTCGAGGCTAATACGATTGTCGCTATTTTATTTGGGTTATTTTTCTTCTTTGATCACTGAATTGTTTTTCTCTATTTTTGATTCACTAACCGCACACGATTGAACCAAACTAAAACAGACTTCCCAGTGGTATCAGCAAAAAGAAGTGCTGAAATCCTAGCTGATTATCAATTGGCCTGCGAAAGCCGCGAGGCAAGTTTGCTTGGGCGGAAAGAAGTGTTTATGGGCAAAGCCAAATTCGGGATTTTTGGCGATGGAAAAGAAGTTGCCCAATTAGCCATGGCAAAGGTTTTTAGAGCGGGCGATCATCGCGCTGGTTACTATCGCGACCAAACTTTTATGCTCGCCATTGGTGAGATGACCTTGCAACATTATTTTGCACAGCTATATGCGCATACCGATGTGACAGCAGATCCCGCATCGGCTGGCAGGTTGATGAATGGTCACTTTGCCACCCGCATGCTTGACGAAACGGGGGCTCTCAAAAATATTTCGCAGTTAAAAAACAGTAGTGCTGACATATCACCCACGGCAGCTCAAATGCCCCGGCTCGTTGGTTTGGCTTACGCTTCTAAACTTTTCAGAAATAACTTAGGCCTTAAAGAATTTACGAATCTTAGCACAGGCGGAAATGAAATTGCCTTTGGCACCATTGGCAATGCTTCTACTTCAGAAGGAATGTTCTTTGAAGCCATCAATGCGGCAGGCGTGTTGCAAATACCCATGCTGGTTTCTGTTTGGGATGACGAATACGGAATTTCAGTTCCTAAAGAATATCAAACTACCAAAGGAAGCATTTCAAAAATACTTTCGGGCTTTCAGCGAAACAAAGAAGAAAAGGGCTACGAAATTTTTACAGCTCGCGGCTGGAATTACGAAGAGCTTTGCAAAGTGTATGCAAAGGCTGAGAAAGTTTGTAGAGAAGAGCATGTGCCGGTGATCGTTCATGTTATTGAAATGACGCAGCCGCAAGGGCACTCTACGTCTGGCTCCCACGAGCGCTACAAATCAAAAGATCGCCTTGCATGGGAAGCTGAATTTGACTGCATTCGTAAAATGCGCGAGTGGATTATCGAGCAAGGCATTGGAACAGTTCCAGAGTTAGACGAAATAGAAGTGGCTGCCAAGGCTACGGCAAAAAAAATAAAAGATCAATCGTGGAAGTACTTTAATGAAAGTATACAAAAAGATCAAAGCGAGTTGGTAGCTATTTTAGAGCAAGCATCTAATGAACATCCCGAACTGAGAAGCCCGCTCGAGATATTAGTTAAGACAATTAACCCACTCCGTTACGATTCTGTTAAAGCAGCAAAGGCAGCATCGCGTTTTTTGATCGGAAAAAATTGTTCGGTTAAAAGCGAACTTCTTCAATGGATTCATAAAATAACTTCTGAGAATGAAGAGCGATTCAGTTCTAATCTTCACAGTCAGTCAGAGTGGTCGGCATTAAAGATCGAATCTGTTCCTGCTACATATTCTCCTCATTCAATGTTGGTCGATGGGCGCGAGGTGTTAAGAGCTTTTTTTTTAGCGGCTCTCGAGCGCGACCCTCGTGTGTTGGCATTTGGCGAAGATGTAGGTAAAATTGGTGACGTAAATCAAGGCTTTGCAGGGCTACAGGAAAAGTTTGGCGAGCTAAGAGTAACCGATACGGGCATTCGCGAGTGTACCATTGTTGGCCAAGGCATTGGGCTCGCTTTGCGCGGATTGCGTCCTATTGCTGAGATTCAATATTTGGATTATCTGCTTTATGCAATCCAAATTTTAAGTGATGATTTAGCCAATCTTCAATACCGCACCAAAGGAGGGCAAAAAGCTCCACTGATAGTGCGTACACGAGGCCATCGCTTAGAAGGTGTTTGGCATGCAGGGTCGCCCATGGGCATGATCTTGCATAGCTTAAGAGGCATGCATGTGCTGGTGCCTCGCAACATGGTACAGGCTGCAGGCTTTTACAATACCTTGTTGCAAGCAGACGATCCGGCTTTGCTGATCGAATGTTTAAACGGTTATCGCTTAAAGGAAAAGTTGCCCGATAATATAGGCGAATTTTCGTTGCCACTTGGCTTGCCCGAAATTTTGAAAGAAGGCAATGACGTAACCATTGTTACTTATGGCTCAATGTGCCGTGTGGTAATGGAAGGAGTGGGCGAGTTGGAAGCAAAGGGTATTTCGTGTGAGGTGATAGACGTGCAAACGCTTTTGCCTTTCGATATTCATCATACCGTAGTCAATTCGTTAAAGAAAACTAATCGCATTGTTTTTGCAGATGAAGATGTGCCAGGTGGTGCCACTGCCTTTATGATGCAACAAGTGCTGGAAATTCAAAAGGGGTACCAATATTTAGATTCGGCACCGCTCACGATCACAGGCAAAGAACACCGCCCCGCCTATGGCTCAGATGGCGATTATTTCTCAAAGCCAAACCCCGAAGAAATTTTTGAGAAAATTTATGCATTGTTTCAAGAGGCTAGTCCTGAAAGGTTTACCGATTAGTTGATCTACTAGTTACCGCTTGATAGACTGAAGCGAAAATTCTTTCGTCTCGACTACGTTGCTTTTGTTGAGTGCTCTATCTTGAATATAAATTTTTATTTTTAATGTCTTAACACTAAAAATGAAATCGAAAAGTCCACTATTTAATGACCAGATTATTTTTCCATCTAATGGGGTAGAGCTACCCAAGTTGTTCGATAAAATAGGTAATCGACCTCTTCCAAAAGTTTGATCGCCACAGTTTGGATACGCAAACTCCTCGCTGATCACATATTTTTTAAATGAGCCACCGATATCATTCTTGATGTAAAAATCGACAAAGATGTTAAAGTGATTCTGATTATAGATAGTAAAGAGGGTATCAGTTATTACATTACTAGCGTTTCTTATAATTTGCCAATTCGTGCAGTTGAAGGGTGAAACAAAGCCGTAGAAACTTAACGGTTTTGGTGTACTCCCGTCTGCTAGATTAATCTCAAAATTGGGGTTCTCGCGTTTGAATTTATAGTTGACGATATTATCATCAATTCCAGTCCGGTAATAATATTGCAACGCGTACTTGAAATCACCTTTATCATCGTCATTTAGTCCTATATCTCCATTGCCATCTGTAAATCTTAAAGCAACCACAATTGAATCTAAACCGCCCGTTCTAGATTTACCATAGTAGAGTTCGCTATTCAGAACTTCAATCTGCGGCACAGCTGGGTACTTCGGATTTTCAAAACATCCGTTAATGACGATGGAAAGCAATCCAAATACTAATATGTTTTTGACCAATTTCATTCTTTACTTTTACAAGAAACTTTCATCCCTTGGGATATATTCAAGATTTCACTTCTTCGCTACATCGAATCAACGAAAGCAACTTTGATGATATTGCCTTAGAGTTGTTTCGCTACCAATTTAACAACAACAAAGTTTACAAGCAATATGTTGAAAGTCTTGATTTAGACACCCTAAAGATAGCCTCAATTAACCAAATACCCTTTTTGCCGATCGAATTTTTTAAAACCCATAATATTGTATGTGGTGATTGGCTGCCCGAGATAGAATTTACCAGTAGCGGCACAACTGGGCTGGCAACTAGTAAGCATCAGATTTGCAATTTGTCATTCTACCTTACTAATTCAAAAGCCGTATTCAATCAGTTTTTTGGGTCTCTCGAAAATTATCATTTTGTGGCTCTTTTGCCTTCTTATCTAGAGCGCGATGGGTCTTCGCTCATCGCGATGATGAATCATTTTATTAAAGAGAGCGGATCGATTCATTCTGGTTTTTATTTGGGCAACGAAGCCGAACTTGCCACTAAATTTAGTGGGCTGGTAAGTTCGAGTAAGAGAGTTATTCTTTGGGGAGTTTCTTTTGCTTTATTGGATTTAGCCGAGCGGTTTCAACTCGATTTGTCGAATTGCCTGATCGTTGAAACGGGGGGTATGAAAGGAAGGAGAAAAGAAATGATAAGAGAAGAGCTGCACAGTTTTTTGAAGGAGCGGTTTAATGTTGGGGCAATAGGCTCAGAATACGGAATGACCGAGTTGCTCTCGCAGGCGTATTCGCTGGGCGATGGCAAATTTAAGTCACCTCCATGGATGAAGATTTTGATCAGAGAGGTGAATGACCCATTCACAAATGCTCCTAATGAGAAAGTAGGAGGGATAAATGTAATTGATTTGGCAAATGCACATTCTTGTGCCTTTATTGAAACCCAAGATTTAGGAAAAATAACTCAAAGCGGTTACTTTGAGGTAGTTGGAAGGATCGACAACAGCGATTTAAGGGGTTGCAATTTGATGGTTTATTAACCGTTTAAATCGCTAAAGCGCATTTTATAGCAGTTAAATTTGTTTCCTTAGAAAAGATTAATATTTTTGATAATCCAAAGCCACTAATTATGAAAAGAATTCTAGCCTTTTTAGTACTTATTTCTTTACTAACTGCATGTAGCCAATACACTTGCCCTACTTACAGCAAGAAAGAAATGAAGAAGTCAGTACCTCAAAACAGAATTTAAAGGTACTTTTTTACCTCCTTTGAGGTGATTTTGGCTTCGCTCAAGATCACAAGTCTTTCTATCGCATTTCGTAACTCCCGAATGTTACCTGTCCATGAATGAGATTTCAAAAGGGTCATTCCGTCCTCATCAAGTTCTTTTTTCTTAGCTCCTGTCTCTAGAGCAATATCATGTAAAAACTTCTCAGCAAGAGTGCTTACATCTTCCATGCGCTCGCTGAGTGGGGGAACCTTAATTACGATTACCGATAAGCGGTGATACAAGTCTTCTCTAAATCTGTTTTCCGCAATTTCCTTTTTCAAGTCTTTATTGGTAGCCGCTAGCACACGCACATTTACTGTAAGATCCTTTTCTGCCCCTACTCGTGTTATTTTATTTTCCTGCAAAGCTCGCAGTACTTTTGCCTGAGCCGACAACGACATATCGCCAATTTCATCTAAAAAAAGAGTGCCTCCTTCTGCTTGCTCAAATTTACCGATCCGTAACTTTATGGCGGAGGTAAATGATCCTTTTTCGTGCCCAAATAGTTCACTTTCTATTAATTCGGATGGAATAGCTGCGCAGTTTACTTCGACAAACTCAAATTTTGACCGCGCACTTTTTTCATGGATTTGCCGAGCCACCAACTCTTTACCTGCACCGTTTGGGCCTGTGATTAAAACACGTGCATCGGTGGGTGCTACTTTTTCAATTACTTCCTTAATTTCTGCTAGTGCAGGTGAATTGCCAATCATTTCATATTTATTAGAAATTTTCTTTTTGAGCGATTTGGTTTCTTTCAACAAACTGTTTTTATCGAGGGCGTTGCGAACCGTTAGCAGTAGTCGGTTTAAATCGGGCGGCTTTTGAAGGAAATCATACGCACCCATTTTAGTAGCATCAACGGCCATTTCGGTAGAGCCGTGTGCCGAGATCATCACAAACGTGGTAGCGATTCCTTTTTCTTTTGCTTTTAATAGCACTTCCATGCCATCCATTTTTGGCATTTTGATATCGCAAAGGGCTAAGTCAAAGTGA
>JAAFHY010000041.1 GCA_013298505.1 Cytophagales bacterium | reverse complement strand
GTTTTTAAAATATCTTCTTGTGTGATGAACGACATCTCGCAGTCGATCTGGGTAAACTCAGGTTGACGATCGGCTCGTAAATCTTCATCGCGAAAGCATTTTACGATTTGATAGTAACGGTCGAAACCCGAAACCATCAGCAATTGCTTGAAGGTTTGTGGCGATTGTGGTAAGGCATAAAATTCGCCCGGGTTCATGCGAGACGGCACTACAAAATCGCGCGCACCTTCAGGGGTTGATTTAATCAACACAGGCGTTTCGACCTCAATAAAATTTAACCCATCTAAATAAACGCGAGTTTGTTGTGCCATTTTATGACGTAGTTGCAAACTCTCACGCACCGGATTTCTTCTCAAATCTAAATACCTGTATTTCATTCTAAGATCATCGCCACCATCTGTTTGATCTTCGATAGTGAAGGGCGGAGTTTTAGAAGCGTTGAGTATTTCAATAGAAGTGATTTTTATTTCAATATCGCCCGTAGGCATCTTATCATTCTTTGACATGCGCTCGGCCACGTTGCCAATAGCCTTGATAACAAATTCACGCCCGATGGTGCGCGCTTGTGTAAGCAATGCGGGGTCTGATTTTCCTTCTTCTAAAAACAATTGTGTAATGCCGTAGCGATCCCTTAAGTCGATCCACAATAAACTGCCCTTATCGCGTTGGCGTTGAACCCAACCAGTAAGGGTTACGGTTTTGTTTACATCGGTAATTCGCAGTTCTCCGCAAGTATGGGTACGCAGCATGGTAAAATGATTAAATTTGAGAGCGCAATTTAATAAAAGCTTGCCTTCATCCGTTATTCGATCAATAGGTTCATTCAATAAAATAGCTATGTACAAACGATTGATATTCCTATCCCTATTCTTTTTTTGTTTTGCACACACCAAGTTGGTTAAAACAAAGGTTTCAGATGGAATTGTGGTGTCAATTCCAGGCGAGCTTACCGCGATGACCCAAGAAGATATTATACAGCGATACCCATCGGTAAGAGCACCTTTGGCAGCATTTACGAATGGCAACCGCACAGCTGATTTTAGTGTAAATACATCGGCTACGCAATGGCCAGACGAGAATATAGAGTTGGCGCAAAAGTTTTTTAAGTCGGGCATTACCAATCTGTACGATCGGGTTGATTTTATTGATCAGGGGGTTCATGTAGTCAACAAAAAGAAATTTATTTTTTTTGAATTTGAATCTCGCGTAAACGGCAACCGAATGAAGGAGGGAGAGCAATCGGCAGTTTTTAGATATACCTACATTCAATACCGAATAGAGAAAGACAAGGCATTGGTGTTTTCATTCAACTGTCCACGCGATCAGCGCAGCGAATGGCAACCCATCGTTCGGGCAATGATGAAATCGGTTAAAGTAAAATAATACTGGTGAGTTTGCTTGCATCTAAATCGCACGAGTACTTTATGGGCGAAGCACTTAAGGAAGCACGCAAAGCGCTTGATTTAGGCGAAGTGCCTGTTGGTGCCATTGTAGTTTGCCACGACAAAATTATTGCACGAGCGCACAATCAAACAGAGCAACTGACCGATGCCACCGCTCATGCAGAAATGCTTGCCGTTACAACGGCATCGTATGAGTTGGGTTCAAAATACTTGAATGAATGTGCTCTTTACGTGACCCTAGAGCCTTGCGTGATGTGCGCGGGTGCGCTGCACTGGGTGCAACTTCAAAAACTAGTATTTGGTGCGGAAGATGTGCAGCGCGGTTATTCATTGGCTGGCAGCCCATTGCTTCACCCTCGCACAGAAGTAATAAAAGGAATTTATTCTACTGAGAGCAAAGCACTGCTTGCGAATTTTTTTGATCGCATAAGAGGTGTATAAAAAAAATGACCCCGAGGGGTCATTTTTTTTTCCTGCCATTCCAAAAAGGAATTAAACTTTTGTCTTTCTTATTTTCTTTTCTTCAACACGCTTGCCGTTACGATGCTCGCCCAAGATGATTACATCTTTGGTGGTTTCGTATTGCTTGGCTGCCTGAAACATTGCTACTTCGGTATCGCGAATAAGGATCATACCGCTTTTGGCACCTTTATTCCGCACTTCAATGTACCAGCCATCTTTCTTTTTTTTAGGTAAAATTGGAGGTCTTCCCATGTTTTTTTGATTTATGGGCTTAAAAAAGCCCGTTTTTTGAATTGGAACGCAAATATATGATTTTCAGGCAATTTGGCAAAGGAGAAACCAGAGATGCTGCACCCCTAGTCAGTTTACGCACACTCACGTTAGATGCCAACTTTTTGCTAAGAAATTTTCAAAACAATCTTCCCAAACTGACTTCCGTATTTCATCCGCTCAAAGGCTTGCTTGGCATCAGCCAATGGAAATACCTGATCTACTACCGGCACCAGCTTACGACTCTCGACAAATTCGAGCAGCGACAAAAACTCATCGCGTGTGCCCATGGTGGTTCCGAAAAGTGATATCTGTTTATAAAATAATTTTTTCAAGTCGAATGAAACCGTGCTTCCGGCTGTTCTTCCAAAGTTCACAATGCGTCCACCGGGCACACACAGGTCTACCAGTTTTTCAAAATCACTTCCACCGGCACTGTCGATAATTACATCAAATCCACCCGATGCTTTTGCGGCCTGCTCGGCCCAATCTGTATTTTTATAGTTGTAGGTATGTTGCGCACCCAGCGCTTTCGCGCGACTGAGCTTTTCATCGTTACCCGAGGTTACCGATACACGCGCCTGATACGCACTTGCCAGTTGCAAGACCCATAAGGCTGCGCCACCACCAATCCCTGTAATTAATACTTTTTCCTGTGCGCGTAGTCGTGCTTTTGAGAACAACGCGCGATAAGCGGTGAGCCCTGATAGCGGTACCGCGGCCGATTGCTCAAATGACAAATGCTCGGGCTTTTCAAAAATATTCTTTTTCGAAATGGCGATGTACTCGGCCATCGTTCCGTGATCGGGGTTGCCCAAAATTTTAAAAGAGTCGCCTTGCACCGCGGGATTATTGCCCCAATCCAAACTCGGATTGATCACCACTTCCATTCCAACTAAAAATGGATCAGCATCTTCGCCTACATCTTCCACTACACCACAACCATCTGAGCCCAGCACCACGCCATCTTTGTTCAACACCGAAGTTTGTTCCAGCGTAGCCCACAAGTCGCGGTGGTTGATGGCAGCCGCTTTTAATTTTATCAGCACCTGGTCTTTTATCGGCTTGGGTTTCGTAAAATCAGTAACACCCCAAGCAAGATCTTTACCTTGAAAAACAACAGCTTTCATTTAATTGGAAGTTAAGTTCTTCTAAAGAAAAGAATTGGTTTGCTATTTAACAACTTTGTTTTTGAAAGGCCAAGAAACGGTTTGCGTTTTGTGAACTTTGAATTATAGTTAATTATAAATATCAAACCCACTTGTAGCGAAAAGATTATCGAGTTGCCCTCAAGCGGATCGATGAATTGATTGCAAAAGATCCAAAAGAATGAACCAAAGTATTTGATGAATTGGATTTGGTCTCAACTCTTATCGAGTTTTATAAAAATATACATTATCAAATCGAAGCTCCTGATTCAGTGAGTGCCCTTTGTTATATTATGGAAGAGAAAGGTCTTACTCAAAGGGATCTGGTCAAACACGTTAATGGCAACAAGGGATTAGTATCTTCTTTTTTGAGCGGAAAACGAGAGCTACGCAAAAGTGTAATCAAGGCCTTGCATCAAGAATTAGGTATTCTTTATGAAATACTAATGACCTAGTGCAAACTTTTCCAAATCAAATCCTTCAATTCGATAATGCCTTGGTTGGCGAGCGATGAAATAAAAACAGTAGGGATTTTTTTGGGCAGTTCTTTTTGAATGGCCTGCTTCAACTCTTCATCTAGCAAATCAGATTTGGTGATGGCGAGCAGCCTCTTCTTGTCTAGCAACTCTGGGTTGTATTTTTTTAGTTCGTTCAGTAGAATCTCAAATTCTTCATTGATGTCCTTCGCATCGGCAGGCACCATGAACAGCAGTAACGAATTTCGTTCGATGTGTTTTAAGAAACGGATACCCAATCCTTTCCCTTCTGCTGCACCTTCAATAATCCCAGGAATATCGGCCATCACAAAAGATAGCCCATCGCGATAAGCGACTACACCCAAGTTGGGCGTGAGTGTAGTAAAAGCGTAGTCGGCAATTTTTGGTTTGGCAGCAGACACTACTGATAAAAGTGTTGATTTGCCAGCATTGGGGAAACCTACCAAGCCTACATCGGCCAACAAACGCAATTCTAAAACAATCCACTCATCTCTGCCTGGCTCGCCCGTTTGTGCGTGCTGTGGTGCTTGGTTAGTGGGGGTTGCAAAATGTGAATTGCCTTTGCCTCCACGTCCGCCTGGTGATAAAATTATTTCTTGCCCGTGTTCGGTAATTTCGCAGACTAATTCACCTGTCTCAAATCGCTTGGCAGTTGTACCGAGCGGCACATCTAAAATTTGATCTTTGCCAAAGGCCCCTGTCATGTTTTGTCCTTGCCCTGATTGTCCATTTTCGGCAAAAACGTGCTTGCGATATTTTAAGTGGAGCAATGTCCACATCTGTGAATTTCCTCGAAGAATTACATGCCCACCGCGCCCTCCATCGCCTCCATCAGGCCCACCTTTCTCTATAAATTTTTCGCGGTGAAAATGAAGACAGCCAGCGCCACCATGGCCAGAGCGAGAGTTGAATTTAATGTAGTCAATGAAATTAACGGAAGACATAATTGGTTACCAGTTGCTAGTTACCGGTAACTGAAAACCGGAAACCTTGATTTTATTTATCTAACACTTTACAAATGTTACTGAAGATTTCATCAACCGCACCAATACCATATACCGTATTCAATCTTCCTTGCTTTTCATAAAAGGGAAGTACGTGAACGGTTTTGGTAAAATATTCGGTGATGCGTTTGTTTAGTTTTTCTTCTTCATCGTCTACTCTGCTTTCGGTAGTTCTGCGCTTGGCAATGCGTGTGCGCACCTCAGCCTCTGTTACATCTAATGCCACAATAAAGTGGATAGCTGAGTTATTGTCTTTCATAAATTTATCCAACGCCTCTGCTTGCGGCACAGTGCGGGGGAATCCATCGAACAAAAAACCTTTGGCTTGCGGGTTTTTGTCTAACTCTTCTTTTAGCATGGCAATGGTAATTTCATCGGGCACTAATGCTCCGCTGTTCATAATCTCCTTCACTCGTTTGCCAAGAGGCGTATCATTTTTAGTATGCCAACGAAACAAGTCGCCCGTTGAAATATGAACAAAGCCATATTTTTGAATCAGCTTTTCGCTTTGTGTGCCTTTGCCTGCTCCAGGCGGGCCAAAGAGTACTAGGTTCTTCATCTTCTTTTCAGTTTGTATTGGGAAAAGTTGGGCAAGATAGTAATCAATTGATCAATTAACCAATTGGACGAGATTGCATATAAGAGTCTTGATACTAAAGAAGGGAAACTTTAAACGGACGATTAATCAATAGATTTATAAATATCCTTATAGTTTCTGCCAAAGCCATCGTAGTCCATTCCGTAGCCTAGCACAAATTCATCTTCCAAATCAAATCCAACATACTTCACATCAATATTCTTTTCGCGCGCAGGTTGCTTCCGCAAGAGTGTGATCGCCTCTACTGACTTAGTGCCCAAAGCACGAAGTTCTTCCATTATTTTGTGAAGGGTAAGGCCAGTATCTACAATATCTTCGATGATGAGAATATCTTGGTTGAATAAACTCTCCTCATGGCCAATCAAGGTTTTTAATTGACCCGTGCTGGTAGTTCCTGAGTAGGAAGAAATTTTTACAAATGAAACGCGACAAGGTATTTTTATTTCTTTCATCAAATCAGATGCAAACATGAACGATCCGTTGAGAATAGGCAATAGAATGGGCGACCTATCTTTATAATCGGTATTGAGCTGTTGCGCGAGTTCCGTTACTCTTTCTTCAATTTTTGAGCAGGCAATAAATTTTTTGAATTCGAGGTCTTTGATTTTCATGAGGTATTCAAAACGGATTGCAAAGATAACGGAGAAACACCCAAGTGAAAGCCAATACGTAAAATGTGCTGATCATTTAGTCTTTCACCCGATTGAAACGTAGTACCCGTAGCATCCATTTCGGTAATGGTTTTTTAGGATTGCGTTTTTTCAAATCTAAATACCAGCCAATTTTCTTTAGGATTGGGATTCGGTGGGTCTCAACAAATTCGATCAATGTGCCATCTGGATCTTCGATGTAACTAAAATGCCCTGCTGCTTCGCCCATGCCGAAACTACTAGAACTATCGGCAGTGAATGGATGGCCATGAAGTGAGCATTTCTTCTTTAACTCGTTCATGCCATGGATATCAAAACAGATATGGATAAAACCAAGATCGCCCCAATAGCGACCTTCGTATATTTTTTTGGGCATACGATCTACCACTTGAATCAATTCAATCTGACTCTTACCAAGTAGTTGCGAAAAAGATCCTTCTCTTTTGGCACGATGTTTTAGTAAAACCCTTCTTAGTTTATTTTTGCCACCGGCTAGGTTTATTAAATCAGGAAAATAATTTTCACTATCGTATACTACTTCATCATACCCAAGTATTTCTTGGTAGAATTTCTTTGAGCGATTCATATCCGTGACACCGATTGTACATCCAACTGGACCGCCAGTGTGGAAATGATTGCTCGAGAACCAATCATCATCTTCTATCACCTCAAAAATATTTTGATACGGATCGCGCACAAAGAAGTGATGTTTGTCATTGGGCGATTTTGTTATATCGCTCAGCAATTCTATTTTTTTATTTCTCAAAAATTGAAAAGATGTATGAACGTCTGCTGATTTGATCTTTACGGAGAAAATGCCAGTATCACCTAAAAAAATTGAAGCAGCGGTTTGAGGCTGTCTACTTTTGAATTGCCAAATCTCCAATCCGGCTCCACCTTTCAGATTCAACGCAAGGATTGCTCGTCTTTCATGCACTTGCCCCCCAGTGTAATGTTTCATTAAGCTAGCCTCAGCTATATCATCAAACATCAAAATGTCCATTCCAAAATGCTGACGATACCACGAAAATGCTTCAGCTGCATCGGCCACACCAATTCCTATTTGCTGGATGCCAGAGATCATGTTCATTAAGTTGTTCGTATACTAATACGTATCATCTAGGGCAAATAGATTTTTTCTGGTTTGCCATTTTCCGTTCGTGAAATCCGGAAATTCTAACGTGGCACCATTTTGTTTAATTGAAGTTTCAGACAATGGGGTGATGGCACTCCACGTTACGGCATCGTATACATCTTGTGGGGGCGTTGTTTTTCTTTTTACCGATTCGATGAACGCATTAAGCACAAACCAGTCCATGCCACCGTGCCCCGCCCCGGCAGCATCGTTTCCATATTTTTTCCATAGGGGATGGTCGTATTTGTCAAGCCACTCTTTCGCATCTTCCCACCGATGTGCTTGTTTGCTTTGCCCTTCAATGTAAATAGATTTATTCAAGTCCATCCATATTCCATTTGTTCCTTGTACTCTAAATCCGATTGAATAGGGGCGAGGCAGGTTCGTATCGTGTTGAAGTAAAATGGTTTCTTGGTTACTTGTTTCAATCATGGTTGTTACCACATCGCCAAGCTTAAATTTAATTTTAGCATTTGGATGATTCTCGCCACCAACCTTAATAATGTGATTGTGCAGCCCCTTTGCTTTAGAAGAATACGAAACTAATTTTGTGAATCGATTGCCTCGGTTAATGTTGGTCATCATGGCAATGGGGCCAATACCGTGCGTTGGATAAAGGTCTCCGTTTCGATCTACCGAGTGCTGAGTTCTCCATTGGGCTTCTGAAAATCCCTTTTCACCGAACTCTGCACCGCCACCATAGGGAGTAAGGCCGTCATTGAATTTTACTTCGCGCAAATCATGTTGATAGCCGCCTTGCAAGTGCACGAGTTCCCCAAAAATGTTTTGCCTCACCATGTTTAGTACGGCCATCACATCTCTTCGATAACACACATTCTCTAACATCATTAGAGGCATGCCTGTTTTTTCGGAAGTGGTTACCAATTGCCAACACTCGTCAATGGTCATGCCTGTTATCACTTCGCAGCCCACATATTTTTTTGCATTCATCGCATCTAAACACATTTTGGTGTGCCACTCCCATGGGGTAGAAATAACTACTGCATCAATATCATTTCTCTCAAGCAGTTTTTTATATCCGTTCGGACCATCGTTAATGACCTGAGGTTTTTGCTTTCCGGCCGTTGCCACAATTCCTAAGCTCATATCAATCATTCGCTGCTGCACATCGCAAATGGCTACTACTTCTACATCTTTTCGTAACAGGGCTTGTTCTAAGTGATTTTGGCCGCGCAAACCAACACCAATAAATCCGAGGCGCACTTTTTGGTCGCCTTCTTTTGAAAATCCAAAACCTGGTAAAATGCTGGCGGCTAATGAGGCAGCTGTCGTTGTTTTGATAAAGTCCCTTCGCGTAGTCATGTGGGTTGTTAGTTTCGTTTATCCAAACTTACCTTATTTAAAAGAAATTTCATCATCAGGATCAAAGCTCTTTCATCAAGCAATTATACAAATCAATCATACTTTCAATATCTTTCTTATGCACTTTTTCATTTGGCGTATGTGGGTTTAACTCGGGTGCACCTACAAAACACCAATCGAACGGGTAAGGGCTGCGTTGCAATTCTCCGCCATCACTCGACCCCATTCCTTCTACTTCTAGTTGATAGCTTAATTCGTTCTTGTCTGCTATGTGAATGATCTTATCAACGAATCCTCTTCTGGGGATATTCCGATCTCGCAGTGAAATAGCAACTCCTTTGCCGTGTTCAACTCCTTCGGTTACCCATGTAATGTCAGAAATAAGAGCTTGCCTCACCCCCCATTTTTTTAAAATATAATCAGCTAAATACCCAACCGAGCCGCCACCGTGTTCTTCCCAACAACTAAAAATGAGTAGTCCATTGGTAAGTGTCTCTGCTACTTTCAATGCATTATAAATGCCAAGGCGATTGTCTAAATAAGCTGTTTCGATAAAATCGGTCGATTCTCGAAAATCAATTTTATAGGTAAGTGCTGTGCCTCGATCTATCGGCCTCCCAAATTTATAAAAGGCATGATCTACTTTATCGAATTCTAACTCGCATTCAATAAGGCCACGGCTATCTTTCCCTACAAGTTTAGTACCCATTTCTGCATCGGGGCTGCCAATCGATAGCAGTTGGTTGAAGTACCTCACGGTGAAACCAATACTATCCATGTGTGCAAAAATGGCGGTTCGGGGTTTTCCAAACTTAAGGATCAGGCAATCTTGAAATTCTTCTCCGTGAATGATAGTTGGTTTCGACTTCCATGTTTTGCTTTCTTTTTTTATAAACTCAAGCAGGAAATCCTTCATAGGTTTTTCATGACCAGATGGTGCTTGGATTTCGCAGAGTTGCTTTAAAAGTTTCCAGTCTTGTTTGTTCTTTGTTTTTTTCTTTGCCATAATTTTGCCTCGAAGGCGCTAACACACAAAGAACAACACTATATTCACAAAGTCAAATACCAACTCATGGAAGTCTTTACCCTCACTCAACAAAATTCAATTGCCAATCATTTTTTGGCAGAATTACGAGATGTTAAGGCTCAACAAGATAGGTTACGCTTTCGCGCAAATATGATTAGGCTGGGCGAGATGATGGCGTACGAAATTTCCAAGAAGATGACCTATCATTCTGTTTCGATTCAAACACCTTTGAAAGAAACTACTGCTACTTTGATCACCCAACCGCCCGTATTGATTACCATATTGCGAGCTGGGCTTCCCTATTTTCAAGGTTTTTTAAATTATTTTGACAAGTCTGATTCAGGATTTATCGGTGCTTATCGGAAAGAGGGAAAAGCGGAGATTTCGGTGCAATTGGATTATTTGGCTACGCCCACACTTCATAACAGGGAAGTTATTTTGATTGACCCTATGCTGGCTACAGGTAATTCATTCGTACCTTCCGTTGCAGCGCTACTCAAACAGGGTAGTCCGTCTCATAT
The DNA here is from genome assembly GCA_013298505.1 of Cytophagales bacterium. GTDB lineage: Bacteria > Bacteroidota > Bacteroidia > Cytophagales > Cyclobacteriaceae > ELB16-189. The sequence goes on along the minus strand of JAAFHY010000041.1, from coordinate 19,639 downwards.
TTATTTTGCCGCGATGATAGCAGCCCCAGAGGGCATCAAAAACATAAGCGATAACTTGAAAGTCCCTAGTTCGTTGTTTACCGTATCTATTGATGAAAAACTAAATTCAGATTTTTATATTGTTCCCGGTTTGGGCGATGCGGGCGATTTGAGTTTTGGCGAAAAACTATAAAATGACGGAAGAAATCTTAAAGGCGATACCAGTGATGCTGGCCAGTGCGATTAAATTTATTTTAGGTCCGCTTCAGGGTTATGCGCTTAAGTTACATCCAATTACTACGGGGGTTGCTACTGTGCTAGGCATGATGATGAGTGTGGTTGCCTTTACCTTTTTTGGCGACTGGCTAAAGAAGCGATTGTTCAAAAACTTTTTTAATCAGCCAGCCAATCCATCTACCACTAGGCGGAAGTTTATTATTCTACTTCGTAAGTATGGACTTGGCGGAATCGCTTTTTTCACTCCCATTTTGCTAACTCCAATTGGGGGCACCTTATTGGCTATTGGCCTAAATAAGCCCAAAAGCAAAATCCTACTTTTCATGTTTATTAGCGGGCTGGTGTGGAGTATGCTATTGACTTTTGCTATCTATTCGTTTGGAAGGGCCGTATTACCCAATTTCATCTAATTCGCGAGAGCGAGCCATTTGCCGCGCAACTTTATTATCCTAATTTTGTGAGCTAACCTACTTTTTTTATGAGCGTACTTGTTAATAAAAACTCCCGTGTTATCGTTCAAGGATTTACAGGTTCTGAGGGCTCGTTCCACGCAGGCCAAATGATCGAGTACGGAACAAACGTAGTGGGCGGTGTAACACCCGGCAAGGGAGGTCAGGTTCATTTGGGTAGACCCGTGTTCAACACCGTTAAAGAAGCAGTAGAAAAAACGGGTGCCGATGTTTCTATCATTTTTGTGCCACCAGCTTTTGCGGCAGATTCTATTATGGAGGCCGCAGAAGGAGGAATAAAGGTAATAGTAGCCATTACAGAGGGCATCCCTGTAAAGGATATGATGATTGCCAAGCAATATGTAAAAGAAAGAAAAGTGACGTTGATTGGCCCTAACTGCCCGGGTGTTATTACGCCAGGAGAAGCGAAGGTGGGCATTATGCCAGGTTTCGTATTTAAAAAAGGAAGGATTGGTATTGTTTCAAAATCGGGTACCCTTACTTACGAAGCAGCCGATCAAATTGTGAAAGCAGGCTTAGGCATAAGTACCGCTATTGGTATTGGTGGAGATCCGATTATCGGGACTCCAACTAAAGATGCAGTAGAGTTGCTCATGAACGACCCAGAGACTGATGCGATTGTGATGATTGGAGAGATTGGTGGTAGCTACGAGCCTGTAGCGGCACGATGGATCAAAGAGAACGGAAACAAAAAGCCAGTAGTAGGTTTTATTGCGGGGCAGACTGCTCCCCCAGGTAGAAGAATGGGGCATGCAGGTGCAATTATTGGAGGTGCTGAAGATACGGCTGCCGCGAAAATGAAAATCATGAAAGAATGTGGAATTCACGTGGTCGATTCTCCCGCTTTGATAGGAGACACCATGTTGAAGGCTTTAGGAAAATAATGGAAGAGCGAATAGGCTATCTAAAAGGCAGCAGCCTTAAATTCATTCTCTAAGTAGGCGTTCAAGCCCCTCAAACTTGTAAACGTAGTTAGTCCCTCAGCTACTTCTTTGTCGTTATCATTTCTGTGGATGAGTTCAACAAAGAAGTCTTTTACCATGTAGATAAACACCTTGCGATTGTTTCGCATTCTAGTCCCTAGCAGAATACCATTTGCCTTTACATAGTTGATCTTACGCGATTCTGACAAGCATTGGAACACAAATTTGAAAAGCATGACTTTATTTTTTGCATAGATACGCGAAACTATCGATTGGTGTTTTAGAGCGATAAAAAGTCCATGCGATAAATGAATGCTGAATCTAATTGATCCGTTGCAACGAAACTTTCCTTAGCAGAATCTTACTTCACTATAATATTGATCAAGATGCTGTTTTAAAATGAAAACGAGTTTTGGTACCTCTATTTCCTTTTCTTTTGCCTAAAACATTGCGAGGTCATCTAATCATGGGTTTCAGTAATTCTTTGGCTTAAAATTGATTACAAAAGTTCATTCGCCAGGTTAGCCAATTCAGAGCGTTCGCCTTTTTCTAACGTAACGTGCGCATATAGTTCATGATCTTTCAATCGATCGATGATATACGATAACCCGTTGCTTTGCGAATCGAGATAAGGCGTATCAATCTGATGTATATCGCCCGTGAAAATGATTTTGGTGTTTTCGCCAGCGCGCGTAATGATCGTTTTTACTTCGTGGGGTGTAAGGTTTTGCGCTTCATCAACAATAAATATGATATTAGACAAACTCCTTCCCCTAATGTAAGCCAATGGTGTAATCACTAGTTTTTCGTTTTGCACCATTTCGGTGATCTTGGCATACTCTTTATCGCTTTCGCTATACTGATTTTGAATGAACTTCAAATTATCCCACAGCGGCTCCATATAAGGGTTCAATTTCGATTTTATATCGCCAGGTAAGTAGCCAATGTCTTTATTACTTAAGGGCACAATTGGGCGTGCCAAATAAATTTGTTTGTATTCGCGCTTTTGTTCGAGTGCAGCAGCTAAGGCTATTAGTGTCTTGCCGGTTCCTGCCACACCCTGCATCGAAACTAATTTGATTTCGGGTTTGAGTACGGCATGAATAGCAAACGCTTGCTCTGCATTGCGCGGTTTTATTCCATAGGCATTTCGCTTTTCTACTTGCTCTACCATGCCATTGGCCGAGTTATAAAAAGCGAGCACCGATTTTTTTCCGTTGCGCAAAATGTAGTAATGATTTTTCATTGGCTTTTGTTTGCCCAACACTTCCTCGGGTGGGCAATAGCCTTTTTCATAAATCAAGTCGATGGTTTCTGCCGTTGCATTGTCTACAATGGTGCGGCCTGTATGCAGCGAACTGATGTTTTGGATTTTGCCCGTAGTATAATCCTCTGCCGTAAGGCCTAGTGCTTTTGCCTTTAGGCGAAGGTTAATATCCTTTGAAACTAAAATTACATTCCTTCCTTTTTCTTCTCTTTGCAGCGTGAGAGCTGCATTTAAAATCCGGTGATCGGGTTTGTCTTCATTAAATACTTTATTGGCATCGAGTTGGCTGGTGCCGCCTGTATCCATCACCACTTTAAAATTTCCTTTCCCTTTGCCGTTGATGGGATTCCATTGATGGAGTGCTTGGTCTTTTGCCAATTTATCGATCAACCGAATGAACTCGCGTGCCTCAAAATTTTTGGTGTCGTTGCCTTTTTTGAAGTTGTCAAGTTCTTCTAACACGGTAATGGGTATGCCAATGTCATGCTCATCGAAGTTGAGGATGCTGTTATGCTCGAAAATGATAACGGAAGTATCGAGAACGAAAATCTTTTTGTCTTTTTTAGTTTTGGTCATGGGTCGGGCGTATAAATAAAAATCGCGGAGACACGATCCTCACAATGATTTAAAAAAACCTTGTAAGTATGAAACGTTTCTTCGCGACATCTTTTCGATGGTATAAACTAACTAAAGCAAAAGGAGAAAGTCAACAGTTTGACGTGTTCTTTTTGTTAAGCCCTTGAATAAACATCGCCCTTTTCACCTGCGGTAATTTTCAGCACATCGGCCAACACCAATAAAATGAGCTTGCGTGAAGCTTTGAACCGATTCAATTTGGTTAATGTACGAAATTCTGAGAAGGTAATGCTTTGATGTGTTTGAAGGTATGCCATTAATATTTTCTCATGCTCGCCATAGGTAAATTGAATGTCTTTTGGCTTGCGCTTTCTGCGGATGATCTCCTGCATTTCGGCTGAGGCTTTAATGCTCATGTCGGCTGCACGCACGTAGGCCGAAGGTGCTTCGTTACCAAATTCAAAAAAATGAGGACGCTTGTCGCTTTGTGGAATATCGTAGCGAATGACATAACGGTTATTAGAAATAGCTACAATCAATTCATGATATACCAATTTTGGTTTGCAGTGTTTTAGCATCTCTTCGATGCCCATCGATTCTTCATCTGGATATTTGATACCGGGAATGCTACCATCATCATCTACTCCCACTAGCAATGTGCCACCATTGGTATTGGCAAATGCAATCATCTCTCGAATCACTTTTTCAGGATGAGTGGCTCTCCGCTTAAATTCTAGTTGAAGGCCTTCGCCCTCTAATGCAAGCCTTCGAAGCTCGAATAATTGGTCATCATCAACCTGAACGGCTTCAAAATTTTTCAGGTGCATTCTTTTTGATTTTAATTCCTTCTCCCGCCAAGCATTTCGTCATCGCCATCAGGTTCTTCTTCATCAAACTTGGGCATGGTAAACATGCTACTCAATAAATCTTTAAACTGAAGGCCCGATGCTAAATTGTGCTTGCTAATCAAACTGTATTCCGCCAGCCCATGCAGCGCGAATTCCATCAAAAACAATTTCATCGGAATTTCTTGAGCCTTGTGGTATTCGTTGACCAAGTCGGTCAGTCCCGGAACTGACCTCAGCGTTTTTTCATAACCTGAATTGGTCATGTCGTGCAGTAAATCAATGGTGTTGCCATCGCCAAACCAAGCAGTGATTTTTTTGTACGGACTTTTTTCTTTTTGCTTTCTGAATTTTTCAGGGTCGGGGAAGTACTGAATAAATTGCGTACGGATGGCTTTGCCCACTAAATTTTGTGCTACAATTCCTGGGCCTTCTTGTTGGCCTTCGTAAACTAGCTCTACTTTTCCGGTAATGGAAGGGATCACCCCTACAAAATCGGAGATACGAATCATCGTATTTTTTTCTTGATTGATAATCGCCCTGCGCTCGGCTGCGGCAATCAGGTTTTCGTAAGCCGAGATAGTTAAGCGAGCCGACACACCACTCTTCGCATCTACGAATTCACTCTTACGTGCTTCAATAGCAATTTGCTCTACCAAGTCTTTCGTAATCTCTGCACCAGAGATAATTTTCTTTTGCTCTGCGCGGATGCGTGCTTCCTGCTGCGTAATTTTCTTACCGATGTCCAACGTTTTTGGATAATGGGTAATTATTTGGCTATCGATGCGATCTTTGAGTGGCGTCACAATACTACCGCGATTGGTATAATCTTCTGGATTGGCGGTAAATACAAACTGAATTTCCAACGGCAAGCGAAGTTTGAATCCACGGATTTGAATGTCACCCTCTTGCAAAATATTAAAGAGTGCAACTTGAATGCGCGCCTGCAAATCGGGTAATTCGTTGATGACAAAAATGCAGCGGTGTGAGCGCGGTATTAATCCGAAGTGGATCACGCGTTCGTCTGAATAAGGCAATTTTAACGAAGCGGCTTTGATCGGGTCTACATCGCCAATTAAATCTGCGATGGACACATCTGGCGTTGCTAACTTTTCTGTGTAGCGGTCTTCGCGATAAAGCCACGCTACGGGGGTGTTGTCGCCCAACTCATCTACCTTATCTCGGCCAAAGCGCGAAATGGGATGAAATGGGTCGTCATTTAATTCAGAGCCCTCAATAATAGGAACATATTCGTCTAGCAAATTTACCATCAATCGCGCTAAGCGTGTTTTCGCTTGACCACGTAAGCCGAGTAAATTGACATCGTGCCCAGCTAAAATGGCTCGTTCCAAATCGGGTATAACCGTCTCTTCATATCCCCAAATGCCTTCGAACACATTTTCTTTTTTCTTCAGTTTCTCAATAAGATTTGCGCGGAGTTCATCTTTGATGGTTTTGAAGGTATAGCCTGATTTTTTTAAATCGTTGAGTGTCTTAATTTTTTCGTGGTTCATTGTTGGAAAGAAGTCAGAAGTTAGAATATAGAAGTCAGAATATTTACTTCGCCAAGTTGAGTTATAAATTCTTAGTACGGTTCTTTTTAAAATCTTCAAACACCAAATTGCCCAAGCCCTGCAAGCTACTGTAATAGGCGTTACCATTGTTGGCTTTGGTGAATTCGCGCACAAAGGCTTTCAAATACGGGTCGGTGGCAATCATAAACGTGGTAACAGGCACTTTTATTTTTCGCAGTTGTGCAGCTAGGCTAAGGGTTTGGTTCAGTATTTTTTGGTCTAGGCCAAAGCTATTTTTATAATACTTGATGCCCTGCTTGATGCATGTGGGCTTGCCATCGGTAATCATAAAAATTTGCTTGTTGCTATTTTTTCTGCGTCTCAAAATATCCATCGCCAATTCTAAACCTGCCACAGTGTTGGTATGATACGGCCCCACTTGCAAATACGGTAGGTCTTTGATTTCAATTTGCCAGGCATCATCGCCAAACACTAATATATCTAGGGTGTCTTTCGGATATTTTTTGGTTATCAATTCTGACAAAGCCATGGCCACTTTCTTGGCAGGAGTGATGCGGTCTTCGCCATACAAAATCATAGAGTGCGAAATATCAATCATCAGCACAGTAGAGGTTTGAGTTTTGAACTCATTTTCCATTACTTCCAAATCATTCTCCGTCATCAGAAACTCATCGAGTCCGTGATTGACTTGCGCATTGCGCAGTGAATCGGTTACTGAAATATTCTCCACCGAATCGCCAAACTCGTAATCGCGCCTATCGGTGGTGGTTTCATCGCCTCGACCGCTGTGTGGGGTTTTGTGGTCGCCTCCTTTTGATTTTTTCAGTTTGCCAAAGATTTCCTCCAGCGCACTCTGACGTAAGTTTTGCTCAGCTTTTCCTTTTAATTTAAACTCTCCGTTTGGCCCTTTATCGGTAATGTAGCCGTTCCGCTTCAGGTCTTCGATAAAATCGCCTATGCCGTATTGCGGATTGGTGAGGCCGTGTTGTTTGTCTACCTCCGTCAGCCATTGCAGTGCTTCACCCACGTTGCCAGCCGTGATCAAAACCAATTGCATAAAAACCTGTAGCAACCGCTCGAAATCGCTTTTTTCTTGGTCGGGCGGAGGCGCATATTTTGAAAATCGATGGCCGAGCATTCTTTTATTTAAGATTTAAGATGTGTGATTTAAGATCTGGAATTTAGTGAAACCTGAAATCTTATATTTCAATTTTGATTTATAGCTAAGTAACCAAATTATTGCTCAATCTGTTTCATAGTTCTGAAACTTTGTTTGATTGCGGCATTCTGACGGGTAAAATTGTTGTTTTATGGAACTCGTGTAAGGATTTTCACGTTGCAGGCAATATTAAACGGGTAGCTTCGTCTACTTTTGCATCAACTTTAATCTTCGATCAACTATGAAAAAATCAGTTTTACTTGTCGTTTTGGTAGCTCTACTTGTTTCGGCTTGTAGCACCTATACATGCCCTACGTATTCAAAAGCCTCTCAAAAGAAAGACGTAGACCAATCAAGAATTTAATATAGAGTAGAATTTTTTCTATTCTACTTGACTCGATTAAATTGTTTCGATTTTTGCTTTCTCTAAAATGTGTTCGTAATATTTTTCGTACAGCGGAAGAATATTCGATATGTCGAACTCTTTCGCTCGCTTGAGAGCATTTTCCTTAAAGGCGGGCAAATTATTTTTATCTAGCACGAACAGCGATTTCCTCGTCATGTCTTCTGTATCGCCCACGTTGCTCATGAAACCAGTAACACCCTGAATATTTAGTTCGGGCAATCCGCCTGTGTTAGATGAGATAACGGGCACTTCGCACGCCATCGCTTCTAAAGCTGCCAATCCAAAACTTTCTTTTTCAGACGGCATTAAAAATAAATCTGCTACCGATAGCACTTCTTCTACTGCCTCTTGTTTGCCTAAGAAACGTACATCGTGCGAGATGCCCAAATCATGCGCTTGTTTTTCAGCTTTGGCCCGCTCAGGACCATCACCAATCATCAATAACTTTGCAGGTATTTCTTTTTGGATGTTGTAAAAAATCTCTACCACATCTTTGATCCGTTTTACTTTTCTGAAATTAGAAGTATGAACGATCAACGCTTCGCCATTGGGACAAATGGCTTTCTTGAAGTGATCTTTCTTTTGTTTTTTGAATTTTTCGAGATCAATAAAATTAGGGATCACTTCTATATCTCGGGTGATTTTAAAAAACTCGTACGTCTCTTTTTTAAGGTCTTCGGAAACAGAGGTTACACCGTCTGATTGGTTGATACTAAACGTAACCACGGGTTCGTAAGACGGGTCTTTGCCCACTAGTGTAATGTCGGTTCCATGAAGTGTAGTTACGACAGGAATATAGATGCCCTCGATTTTTAAAATTTGCTTGGCCATGTATGCAGCCGATGCGTGGGGGATGGCATAATGAACATGCAACAAATCTAATTTTTCGTTTTTCACTACGCTCACCATTTTGCTGGCCAGTGCGAGTTCGTAAGGGGCATATTCAAAAAGCGGGTAAGAGCGAAAGTCGACTTCGTGGTAAAAAAGATTTTCGTTGAGGAAGTCGAGCCTGCTCGGTTGGCTATAGGTAATAAAATGCACCATGTGGCCTTCTTTGGCCAGTGCCTTGCCTAACTCGGTGGCCACCACGCCACTGCCTCCAAAGGTGGGGTAACATACAATACCTATTTTCATTTGTTAAAGATAACCAAAGTCTTTAACCTGATAGAGGGCATAAAAGTTTCAGCAGATTTAGTACTGAGAAGGTGTAGTGGATGTTGAGGAGTCGTCTGACCACTCAAAGTGGTCTTGACGACTGCGTATGTTAAAATCCTTACGCATGCCTTTAATTTCTAGGCGCACTTTCTGTACCTCTGCAAGTAATTCTGGCATTACTTCAATCAAACGTTGTTCGTTGCTCATGTAGTCGCTTTGCATACTTTTTGCTTGAAAAGGTAATCAGAGATAAATCAAATATTTTAAAATTGAATTTGTAAAACTAGAGGTATACATTTTTGTGTAGCGAAAGCAGGCGCTCAGAAATAAGCGCCAACGTTTGGTTTGCAAGGGCGATGTTTCTAGCTATTGCGAATATATGCGTACTTTAGGTACTACTTTTTACACCTATGGTTTTTCTGTTTTTGAACAATAATCGAAAATCGACTGATAAATAACATCCTGTATTCGTGGGCGGATGTTGGCATTTAAAATTTTATTGTTTGTCATGGCCGGATAAACGCGATTGGAAAGAAAAACATAGACCAAATCAAATTGTGGATCGACCCAAATGCACGTGCCTGTAAAACCAGTATGACCAAAAGTTTGTGGCGATGCGTAAATAGAAGTTGGCCCTGCCGGATCGCTCTGTACGGGCTTATCCCAACCTAGACCTCTGCGGCTATCAGCATATTGTTTTTCGGTAAACAGAGTGAGCGTTTCTGGTTTAAAAAATTGCTGTCCGCCATAACTTCCTTTTCGCAACCACATTTGCCCCATCTTGGCCATGTCGTTGGCGCTACCAAACAAACCAGCATGGCCAGCTATGCCACCGTGCATGGCCGCGCCCTGATCGTGCACGTAACCCACCAAAAGTCGTTTTCTAAAGAGCTGATCATTTTCGGTTGGAGCGATTTGTGCAAACGAAAATTTTTGGCGCGGCAGATAGCCAACGGTGTAAGCACCCAACGGCTCGTAAATATTTTGCTCCAGAAATTCGTGCATGGGTTGGTTGAGCATTTTTTCGACTAAGTGATGCAGCATATAAAAACCCATATCGCTGTAGCGGTAGTCGAATGGGGTACGAGCATTTTTCTCTCTCACTTTCGCCTGAACGATCCACTGCCAAAGTGAGTCTTTCATTGTTTTATGAGCAAACAAACTATCTGCAACGGCAAAAGGATAGTCGGCACTTTCTTTTGTTTGATAATATTCTGGCAGTAAAGTAGAATCTTTTACGGTCTGCGCCCAAAAGGGCAAGAAAGGCCACAGCCCTGCTTGGTGGGTAAGGATATCTTTGATGGTCATGTCTTCCTTGTTCGAGCCTTTTAGTTCGGGCAAGTAAATCGATATTTTTTTGTTGATGTCGATCAGCCCTTTTTCGTGCATGAACATAACTGCTTGTAGCGTGGCGGTTACTTTTGTTACCGATGCGAGGTCGTAAATAGTCTCATCGGTTACTGCAATTTTTTTATCGTAGGTAAACCACCCTGCCGATTGCTCGTAGACTACCTTTCCGTTTTTAACGATCACCACTTGGCAACCTGGTGTTGCGCCCGCATCAATTGCTTCTTGCATGATGCTTTTAATCTGCGAAAGTTTTTTGCTATTCATACCTGCCGCCTCGGGCAATGAATAACTGAGTCGATCAAGCGTATCGGTTACAACAGATTGATCTACGACTAACTTTTCGCTAATGGTTATGGGTAATTTTCCTTTTGCGGGAAGGCCTCCAAAAATAAGTTGAGCCGTAATTTTTTGGGTAAGATCGTCATCGGTATAACTGGCCAATAGCGTAGGCAGCCTATCGAAAAATTTTAAATCTTCAGGGTCGCCAAAACTGCAAACAATAAGTTGATGGGTGCTGCTTATTTTTTTTAAGATGCCAGCGAGTTGTAAAACAATTCCTTTTGATTGCGGAAATAGCGCAACAATAACGTGCGAGTTTGATTTTATCTTGTTGCTAAGGCCAGTGGTGTCTTTCAACGTTTGGATCGAGTACTTTTGCACGTTCACATATTTAAAAAGGTAATGATTGAATTCATTCTGCTCTGGTTTGCCCACAGAGATTGACGCAAAAGAATTATTCTCTAACGAACCAATGGGTATGGTTAGCTGCGAATTTTTTAACAGGGTAGGGGCGGCAGCCGATGTTTTGTGTTGAATGATTTTAGAATAAGGAGAATTCAGTTTTAAGTGAATATTGTCTGGGTTGATTTGTTTGATAGAGTGAAGCCCCGCATCGTACTTAGCCGACAAAATTTTGCGAACAGAAGCGTTTAATTGATTTTGTAGTTTCGGATTACGTTTTATAGCCCTTGAAATTTTTTTAATACTCGTACCGATATTTTTTGGATCAATCAACACATCGTTGCCGATTTCAAATGCTAGTTGTTCTGCATCGCCTGCCCTTTTTTTTCGAGAGACTTTTCTAAGATATGGCATCTCTGCCATGGCCAGCCCCTGATAATTCAATTTGTTTTGGATTAGCTCAGTAACAAAAACTTCAGATATAGGTGCTAAAATCGGGTTCTTTTTTCCAGGCAAAACGTAATCGAGATGTGAGGTTACAATTCCATCAATGCCATTCTCTATCAGCTGTTGAAATGGCCAGAAGCCAACTGTATCGAGTTGTTGAATGTCTAAAAAGGTAGAGCTATCTTTTATTGCCGCATGACGATCTTTTTTTGCATTGCCAATATGCTTGGCCACAGCCAATACACCTGCGCTTTGCAAACCTTTCATAAACCAAATAGATTTAGCTGATACTTTTTGCTTGTCATCGCCAAAGTAGCTCAACGTGGCCGGGTAGGTGTTATCAGCCAAGTGAATATCGGCATTGAGTGCTAAGTTTAAATGCAACCCAAGTAGTTTCATTTGTCGCCCGATCTCTTGCGCCATTTCAAAAACAAGGCTATCGTTTTGGATGGCACCAACTTGTAGTGGTTTGCTGAAGCTAGTGGTACTGTCCAATGTTTGGGCTAGCCCCCACTCGGCCTGAATGGCTGAAAGTAAAGGTGTTTTTGATGCGGCTTGCAATTTATTGATTAGCGCAGCGTGACTAACTGGCCCACCTTGCGTTATCCAAATGCTGCCGGGCTTGTATTTTTTTAGTTGGGAAACGAATGCTTCGACTTCAGATTTACTTGCATAGGCTGACATTGGAAGCATAAAAAGCTGACCTATTTTTTCAGTTGTAGATAACGTTTGAAAAACACTATCAGTCCATTGCTGTTTTTTGGTTTGAGCAACACTTTGATGTGAAATAAAAAGGGCGGTAACAAATAGAATAGTGTGGAGAAACAATCGGCCAGGGATAGTAGCGGAAAGCCCGAAGCGCGAAGGCATGTGAGGTGGACGGACTTGTAGCGAATAGCCCGCCCGGGCCGCCTTGTATTTAAAATCCGTCAACAAAACTTTTTTAGACATCAGGCCGTTTGGTTTTTGTAACTTTACAAGCACGAAGCTACTGGTCATTTTGATTTAAATAAAAGTATATGAAGATAATATCATTATTTACAAAAGCACCCCAACACCAGCGATTTAGTTATCGGCCCCGCTACTACGATGCGCAAAAAGAAGAGATGAGAGAGCGAGAAGAACGGATTAGAAAAGAGTTGGAGCGAGAGCAGGGCATTGTAACGGATGACAAGGACGGTTACCGTACTCGCATTGCTGGCTCTTTTCATGCTGCACGCAAACGATCGAAACCATCGGCAGGAACCAACGCGGTATTAATGAGGCTAGCGGTTTTGTTGTTTATGACTTTATTGCTCATCGCATTTTTTCAATGGGGCAAGGTGGCGTTGTATGGCGCGCTGCTGTTTATTCCTGTGTATTTTTATATGAAGTTTAAGAGTTTTAATAAGAGCCAAGAAAAGTGAGATGTAGTTGTTATCTGTTAAAGGCTTCAGGCCTCATGCCACAAGCTACAGGCTGTTTCGTGCTTATAGAAAGTCAATTTATTTTTAATACTCCGAGCGGCTTGTGGCTTGTGGCTTGTAGCTTGCAGCCTTATCCTAAGGAATAGACCATGCCCGATATCATTCAACTACTTCCCGATTCTATTGCCAACCAAATTGCAGCTGGTGAGGTGGTGCAACGGCCTGCTTCGGCAGTGAAAGAGTTGATGGAAAATTCGATTGACGCAGGGGCTACTACGGTGCAACTAATTGTAAAAGAGGCGGGCAAAGTATTGATTCAGGTAATTGACAATGGTCAAGGTATGAGCCAAACCGATGCTCGCATGAGCCTGGAACGCCACGCTACTTCTAAAATCCGTGTGGCCGAAGATCTTTTTAAATTACGGACGATGGGCTTTCGTGGAGAGGCACTCGCTTCTATTGCCGCGGTTTCGCAATTAGAAATTAAAACACGCCAAGCTCAAAATGACTTGGGCACGTTGATTTTGGTAGAAGGCTCGGAAATAAAAAAGCAAGAGCCGGTAGCATGCGAAAAAGGAACGAGCATCAGTATCAAAAATTTATTTTACAACATACCTGCCCGAAGAAACTTTCTAAAATCCAACCCGATAGAGATGCGTCATATTGTTGACGAATTTCACCGACTTGCATTGGCGAACCCTGAGGTGGCATTTAGCTTGGTGCAAGGCGATGAATTGATTTACGATTTGCCCGCTGGTAAGTTAAGCCAGCGCATTGTTTCGTTGTTTGGCAAAGCGTATCAACAACAGTTGGCTGCTGCCCAAGAAGAAACATCGTTGGTGAAAATTACTGGCTATGCGGGCAGGCCCGAATCGGCTAGAAAGACAAGGGGCGAGCAGTTTATTTTTGTTAATCAGCGTTACATAAAAAGTAATTACTTAAACCACGCAGTAACAAGTGCGTACGAAGGACTATTGCCCGATGGCAGCTTTCCGTTTTATGTTTTGTTTATTGAAATAGACCCTAGGCATATTGACGTAAACGTGCATCCTACCAAAACAGAAATTAAATTTGACGATGAGCGAGCCGTTTATGGCGTGGTGTGGTCGGCAGTTAAGCAAGCGTTAGGAGTGCACCATTTAGCCCCCGCGTTAGATTTTCAAGCGGATGTTAACCTTACTTCCAAACTATCTCTGCAAGGACTAAATAAAGAAACTTATTTTGACGAGCAGTTTGGCTCTGCATTGTTTAAGTCTAACCTGCAAAACTGGGAGAAAGTATTTGAGCAAGAAAGCAACTCACGATTGTTTGATAAGGTAAACACACAGCCCGCTAAAGAACTTCGGTTTGAGAGTTCGATGAACCAAACCAGTTTGCCTACTCCTACCGAGGCAGAGCAGGGCATGTTTCAATTGTTTCAGCGATACATTGTAAAAGCTACACGAGCGGGTTTATTGATTATCGACCAGCAAGCAGCACACGAGCGGGTGCTATTTGAAAAATATTTGAACCAGCTGAAAGGCAGCCCGGGCAATAGTCAACAGAGCTTATTTCCGCAAACGGTTACTTTTTCCGCGCCCGATTTTGCGTTGCTCATGGAAATGGAAAAAGAGATAACGGCACTGGGTTTTCGGTTTGAGGTGTTTGGTAAAAACGCATTGCTTATTTCGGGTTCGCCTGCCAATGTTTCGGGAAATGAGAAGGAGTTGCTGGAAGGATTGATCGAACAGTTCAAGAAGAACCAAACTGATTTGCAGTTACCATTGCAAGAAAACCTGGCGCGGGCGTTGGCCAAGCGAACGGGCATTAAAGTAGGGCAAAAACTACGGAGCGAAGAGATCGAAAGCCTGCTAGAAGGCTTATTTTCTTGTGCCATGCCCAATTATTCTCCCGAAGGGAAGCCAACATTTTTTACTTTTGACTCGTCTAAGCTAGAAAGTTATTTTAATCGTTAAAGGCCATTATGTTTAATGTTACTCCATTAGTTAGAACACTTATTATCGTAAACGTTATTGTGTTTCTGGCACAAATGCTATTTGGTATTAGCGGATTTCTTTCGCTGTGGGATCTACACTCTGAAAACTTCAGGCCTTACCAGTTTTTCTCGTATATGTTTGCCCATAGCCCTACCAGTTTTTTTCATATCATTTTTAACATGTTGGCACTTTCTTCGTTTGGCCCAATTCTGGAAAGCTATTGGGGCGACAAGAAATTTTTATTTTTCTATTTGGCATGTGGAATTGGCGCAGGGTTGGTTTATGGATTGGTGAATTATTTCTTCTTTCCAGATGCAGGAGGTTTAATGTTGGGTGCATCGGGTGCGATCTATGGGATTTTGATGGCCTTTGGTTTACTATTCCCAAACATGGAGATTATGCTCTTGTTTCCGCCCATACCGTTGAAGGCTAAATACATGGTTTTTGTGATGGGATTTATTACCTATGCGATGGATCGTTCAGGTAGTGTTGCACACTTGGCGCACTTTGGAGGTGCATTTGTTGCTTTTTTGATAATTAGCTATTGGCGTACGCAAGGTGGAAAGTAATTCGTTCGCAAACTTTAGTTAGTCAATGGATGTTAATCACTAAGAATTTCTAAATTAGAAAGCAGTGCTCGAAGAATTTAAAAACGCATTTCAGAAACCAAACAATGCACATGTGCAATTGATTATCATTAACGTGGTAATTTTTATTGCCTTGGGTATTTTGATGGTTGTTTCAGAAATTAGTGGCTTCCCATCTGTATTCAATTTTGTTCACACGCAGTTTCAAATCCCTGCCCGGCTTACTGAATTTGTAACTCGGCCGTGGACGCTGCTATCTTACTCATTCGCACACGACCTTTCAGGCATTTTTCATATTCTTTTCAACATGCTAACCTTATATTGGTTTGGTAAGTTGTTTGTTGAATATTTGGGCAGCGACAAATTGGTTGCGGTTTATGTTTTAGGTGCTATAGCGGGTGGGCTGTTTTATTTGCTATCGTATAACTTGATCCCTTATTTTGTTGAGCGATCGGCAGCAAATCCAATCATTATGGTAGGCGCATCGGCTAGCGTAAATGCCATTGTTGTGGCCGCTGCTTCATTGCTTCCCGATTATACTTTCTTTTTGCTTTTCTTTGGTGCGGTGCGGATTAAATACATTGCTGCCATCATTGTATTTCTTTCTTTTTTAGGAACGATTGGTTCTAATGCTGGTGGCAACTTGGCTCACTTAGGCGGTGCTTTGATGGGCTTCATTTATATTAAGCAACTTCAAATCGGAGTTAACTGGGGGGGCTGGATAACCGCAGTGGTTGATGCCACCAGAAATCTTTTTCAGCCACGCCCAAAAGTAAAAGTTACCTATCGCAAAGAAGAAGCTAAAGCAAAGAAGTCTTCGCCTAGTTTTACCAAAGCATCGCAAGATGAAATAGATTCTATCCTCGATAAAATTTCTGACCGGGGCTACGAAAGTTTGTCCAAGGAAGAGAAGGAGAAACTTTTTAATGCGAGTAAGAAGTAGTTAAGCGATCAGCTTAGCAATAGCAAAGGCCGCTGCGGCAGCGGCCGCACCGATCAAGGTTACCCGAACTGCACCTTTCAATAAAGGCTGGCCTGTTAGTTTACTTTTTACCAACCCAAAAATAACGAGGCAAACTAAAGTTATCGCGCTAGAGTAAATCAATCCTTGCTGTGCAGAATCTGAAAAGAAATAAGCACTGAGTGGTATGAGTCCACCGATCACATAACTAAGAGCAATAATAAAGGCGCTTGTATGGGCTCGGTTTTTATCGGGTCTTTCTAATCCTAATTCAAACCGCATCATAAAATCAACCCACTCTTTTGGTTTCTTGGCCATCTCGCGGGCAATTTTTTCTTGTAAGTCTTCGCTGATTCCGTACTGAGCAAAAATCTCTTTTGTTTCGGCTATTTCAATTTCGTGTTTGTGAATGATTTCTTCATACTCTCTTTTTTCTTCGGCCTCGTAGTGTTCAATCTCTGTTCGGCCAGCCAAGTAGCCCCCCAATCCCATGGCAATGGAGCCAGCAGCAATCTCTGCGAGGCCTGCAGTAATTACAATATCGGTTGAGTTAACAGCACCACTTAGGCCTGCTGCTAGCGCAAACGGAACGGTGAGGCCATCGCTCATGCCAATTACAAAATCGCGAACCTTTTCCGAACTTTTAAAATGCTCTTCCATGAAATCTAATTTCCGATAAAGTTACAAAAAAGAAAACCCCTAAGTTTCCTCAAGGGTTTTGCGTTTAGAAAAGATTGCTTGTGCGGTACTCGCAAAGACGTATTAATCTACCGTTACGGTATAGGTTCTTCTAAAAGTAGTAATTGTAATGATGTTATCGCAAGTAACACCATCTCCGTAGTCAACCGTTCTCTTGCGCGTTCCAAAGCCACCTACTTTTGTTAATTCTACAATTCCACCAATACGCGCAAATTTGTTTTGTTTGGCACAACTGAAGTCAACAATAATTGGGCTGGTTATGGTTTGCGTGAAAGAGCGGCCCGTAGAGGTAGTTCCTTGTAGCTCTCCGGTAATGCTGTACTTGTTGTCATCAGGGTTGCTGTTTCCATAGCCCGAAGTCCATTCACGTGTGCGTGTGCCTTCGAGTGTTACTGATTTTCCATTGCCAAAAGTGATTTTTAAATTAATCTTTCTTGTTGCTTTTGGGTTGCCATTGGTTCCTCTGATGCCTTCTACTTCTATGGTGCCTTCAATGCTCTTGCCGTTCACTTTGTAGTTTTCAAAAGTGATGGTTCTTTTAGCTAGCGAATCACCTAGTACACCATCATAAAGTACTTTTATAATACCGCTGCGGTTTCTTCCATAAAGGCCAGTGCAGCCAGTGCCAAAATTGAAGGTTAAGATTTTATTTACTTTGTCGTTTTCAGGCTTTGCACAGCCCGATAGGCCTTCAGATCGACCTGATTTACTATCAAATTCGCCCGCATAAGATACCTGTGCAATGTCATCAGCCTCGTTATCGGCAATGGCCGAGTTTTGAGTGGTGGCTTCTTCGTCAGCAAAATCTTCTGAAGTGTCTTTACAGCTTACCATGCTGGCAGCGATCACTGCCGATGCTACCGCTATGTTTTTCCACGAAAAGTTGATCCAAGTTGTTTTCATAGTGTTTTTTTATTGAGTTATGCCGCTTTGACTGAATAGTAGATTGTAGGTTTAATGAGATCGAATTATTTTTTTGCTGTCTGGTTTTGAAAAAAAGACACCAACGAGTTTAGAATTAGGCCAGAATTGGAAGAATACATGATTTCTTTGTTTTTTTCGTTGTAGATAGAAAGCAAATCGTAAAATTTTTCTTCAGAGATAGCGTAGCGATCCATAATATCGCTTTTTACATCGGGGTCGTTTACAATCGACAAATAGATTTTTACTTTTTCGTTGTCGGCCATTATTTTCACCAACTTTCGTTTTTCTTTTTCAAGTTTTGAAAAGTAAGAGAAGTTAACACCGATGCCTCCGCTGCTGCCTGCTTTTAACGGTTTGGTAGAGGTAAGCGTGGGCGACTTGGTGTATTTTTGGTTTAAGTGAAAGCCGATGTCTTTAATCACTACTTCCTTTAGTAACAAGCTTTCTTCTCGTAGTCGCACAAACAGCGTTTCATCTTCTAGGTAAACAGGCACCAACATTTTAGCGTAGCCAACATACGAAACCTCTAGCGTATCTTTTTCGGTGGCTACGATCATAAAGATACCTTCGGCATTAGTAGAAGTGCCCCGATTGGTATGTTTTACTTTAATGTTAACCCCAGATAAATTGATCAGCGAAGCGGAATCTACCACAATGCCTTTTAGTAGTTTTTGGCTATAACCGCTCGTGGCAACGAGATACAGAATGGTAAAGAGTAGAAACTTAAATAATCTCATTGACGGATAGAGGGCAATCTATCAATTGGACGAATAGTTGTGGTAAAAAGTTGAAAACGCAATTTCTATTTCGAGTTGGTTTTTTCAAAGAATTGCATCAATAGCTGATTGGTTGTTCGTAATTGCTTAATTTCTTCTTGAAGCAATTGGAAGGTTTTCTCTAAAATGGGATTAACTTGTTCGTTATTGTGGAGTATGAAATTCTTCTGATGTTCAGCGTGGTTGTTGAAGGTATTATTAAAAACATGGCTCTCGTCAAAATTCACAATGTCAAGGGGTTCAATTTCCATCAACTTTGCAATTACCTCTAATCTATCAAAATCCAGTTTGGTTTCTTCACGTTCAAGTTTACCGTAGGCTTGGGGGCTGATATTTAATTGAGTTGCCAAGTATTCTTGAGAAATACCTTTCATTTCTCTAATCTTCCTTATTTTCTGGCCAATCTTCATAGTCAATAGTTTTAATATACAACTATACGGTTTTAAGTTGAAACTTACCAAATAGTTAATTGGATGCTACTTTGAATATGTTTGATTGAACCAAATAAAAGTAACATGAAAAGAACCAGGCAAAATTTATTAACGCTACTGCTAGTTATAACTAGCTTGATATCTTGTAACAAAGATGAGGCATCTATTGAGAATATATCTCCACTTGATGCTTACTTAAGTTCGGATGCTTTTAAAAATTCGGGTATCGATCCATTAGCTCTAACTCTTACTTCGGATCGCGTTTTAACCAAAAGCTTAATTAACGGGGTTGCATTGGTAATTCCGTATAAAAGTAACAAGTTGAAATTTGTAGTGGCTAGCGGAAAGTATGAACTAGGAAACAAAATTAGATTTATTACCCATCAAATTGAGTACATTACTCAACTGAGTTATCAGGATCTTGAGAATGCCATAAAGCAAAAAAGTTATACAGGTTCAATAAAAATCTCTGCTAAGGAGGATGATTATGCAATCATTGATTTTAACAAGAAAGGTAAAGTCGAAGTCAATTTAAACGCTAGATATAGAGATTGCAGCCTAAATGGATTAGGCGAATGTGCGGCACGAAGAATCAATAATGGTAATTGGTGGGATTTGGCTTGGTGTGCGGTAAGATCTATTGAATGTCTTGGTCAAGAAATGGTTTCTTGCTATATAGATGACTGTCCTTATGAATAGAAGATAGTTTCAATCAGTGAAATAGAGAGTGTAAACTGAACTGTGTCAAAGAAGGACAAACCTTAACTTTGATACATAATGAAAGAGCAAGAACAATTCAATTTAGAACAGATCAAGAAGAAAGCCCTTGAGCAGTTTCGCTCGGGTAAA
>JAAFHY010000040.1 GCA_013298505.1 Cytophagales bacterium | reverse complement strand
TTACCTTCCAAAGCTAGAAATAGTATAAAGGAACTTTTTGCGCTCGTTGATGCTACTTCCTACATCGGATATGTAAAAAGTATGAAACTACTCGGGCGTCCTGTAGTGCAGGAATTTCTTCGGCAATTGCAACAGAAGGAGCGGGCTCATTTAGTTGTTCAATAGTAAAACCACTTTGCTTGATGGCCATAAACCACTCGGTAAGCGTTCGGTGAAAGGTCGGCACTTTGAACTTTCGAAACTTTTGTTTTAAAACTTCCGGAGCGCTATTAAAAATCCACTCGTCAATGAATCCGGGCTTTCCGTCAAAGTAATTACCGACTTCAATAGCGTAAGTTTCACCATACTCATTCCGAAGGTTTCTTCGGTGTGGCGAACTGAAACATGGGTGAGCGATGGAAAACTGGAAGAACCCTCCGGGCTTTAGTACGCGATGGGCTTCTTGAAGGGAGTTAGTAAGATTCGGAACGTCCATCAGGCACATAAAAGATGTGGCAAAGTCAAATTGGCTCGTAGCAAAAGGCAAGACAGCAGCACTACCAACTTTGTAACGATTACCGTTCGTGGAATCTCGTTCTATCTCTCTCGCTTTTTCAATAAAGAATTCTGAAATATCGATGCCATGCATCACGGCTCCCTTTTTCATCAAGAGCCTTGTGTTATGTCCTTCACCACAACCAATATCAAGCCCACTCAACCCGTTTATACTAGGTAAGATTTCAAAAAATGCCGGTGTGTTAAAGTAATCTCGATAGACGTCATATCCAGCTCGTGTCATTTCTGTCCAAGCTGGGGCATTTTCATTCCAATATAAAAAGGATCTAATACAGGAGATGTTCATGCCGTAGTTTGCCATTTACGGTTGCTCTATTGAGTTTCTGTGGTGAGTTTTCAAAAGTCTTCACGAGCCTTAGCCATTTCTACTAATCATCAATCTATTTTTCTTACTCCTTTCCATTAAGCATTCGTTTTATCTTTTGATAGCTGGCACTTTTATCTAAAAGCAACGCAATTACAACAACGGGAAAAATTATTAATCAAATGATGAAATTCTTTATAACCCTAACCATCAGCCCTTTTTGAATTAGAACGATCCGGGCATATTTCAAATTGCCGAGCTGTAAAATTGAATTTATTTAAAATAAATATATATTTATTGATAATTAATAAAACATTATTGATATTTGTATCGTTAAGAATACATAATTAACTAAATTTCTATGGAGATAAGACCAAAAACTAACACAAAATTGATTTTGAGAATACTGCATGTTATTGCTTGGGTACTATTCGCTGGTTTGGGTATAGATGCAGGGGGATACATAAGCAACATGATTTGGACACTCGCATTCAACCCCGAGCATGCAAAAAACTTTTGGGGATGGATTGATTTTTCAGGTCTTCACGCCTACGGTGCTTATCACTTTTTTTTGGAAACGCTGTTTATGAGCATTGTAACCGTAATGAAAGCTTGGATGTTTTATCAACTCGTAACAATTCTATATGACAAAAGATTGACTACGTCACAACCTTTCAGCAAAGAGCTAGAGCATTTTACTTTTAGAATATCCTACTTGGCTTTGGCAATAGGCTTTCTCTCTTACTGTGGAGTTAAGTATACCGAGTGGCTGGTGTCGCAAGGTGTGAATATGCCTGACTTAAAATATTTACACATAGGCGGAGCTGATGTATGGATGTTTATGGGTGTTACACTTTTTGTAATCGCGCAAATTTTTAGGAGAGGTATTGAAATTCAATCTGAAAACGATTTAACCGTATAAGCCATGCCGATAATCGTAAACTTAGATGTGATGATGGCCAAACGGAAAATGTCATTGAACGAGCTTTCTGCAAAGGTGGACTTAACGTTGGCCAATCTCTCTATATTAAAAACAGGAAAAGCAAAAGCCATTCGCTTCAGCACGCTGGAATCCATTTGCAATGCCCTTGATTGCCAGCCAGGGGATTTATTAGAGTATTCGAGGAATGATATAATTTCAAAAAGTCCTTGATGGCAGAAAATATATCTTGAGGTTCTTGTGATATAAGTACCCTATGCGCGAATAATAGGTAAGCAAGAAAAAAATAATAAATCCATAAAATAGTAAATCAATTTTTAACCCCTAAAAAATAGGTGGATGCTATCGCTATGTCAAAAAAGGAAACAATTAAATTTTAATACTATGAAAACACAAATCAAAAAATCTCTGTCACTAACTACCAAGGCTCTATTTTTAATTGCCATCATTTTTCTAAGCTCTTGTAGCGACCGTAAAGCGTCTGCTCAAAAAGGCAATACCGCTGCGTCAACATCCAAAGCTCCGTCAGTAGATATTCACACGGCAGTGGTGAGCGGAAATGTAGAAGCAATAAAGCAACATGTAGCTGCCGGTTCAAACATTAATGAAAAAGATCCTTTTGGCGGCTCAAGCCCGTTGATCTCCGCTTCTTTGTTTGGCAAAACCGATATAGCCAAAATTCTAATTGATGCCGGAGCTGACATTAACGTTCAAAACAACGATGGATCAACAGCGCTGCACACAGCTGCATTTTTTTGCCGACCAGAAATTGTAAAAATGCTGTTGGCGAAAAATGCTAATAAGACTATCAAGAATAAGTACAACGCCACACCTTACGAATCCATGGCAGGCTCTTTTAAAGATGTAAAACCCACCTATGAAATGCTGGAAAAAATGCTATCTCCCATGGGCCTAAAATTAGACTACGCCTACATCGAAAAAACCAGGCCTGAGATTTCAGCTATGGTAAAATAATCTTCTTACTTTAATACATAAACAAATGGTACCTCAGAACAGAAGATACGATATTGATTGGTTAAGAGTAATTGCTATTGGTATGTTGTTGATTTATCATACGTCTATTGGCTTTCAGAACTGGGGTATCATGATCGGTTTTATCTCAAACACAAAAACATGGGAGTCGTTGTGGATTCCCATGTCTATGCTAAATGTATGGCGAATACCTTTTTTGTTTTTTGTTTCGGGAATGGGAGTTTATTTCGCTATTCAAAATAGAAACTG
Organism: Cytophagales bacterium; assembly: GCA_013298505.1. Classification (GTDB taxonomy): domain Bacteria; phylum Bacteroidota; class Bacteroidia; order Cytophagales; family Cyclobacteriaceae; genus ELB16-189. The sequence goes on along the minus strand of JAAFHY010000040.1, from coordinate 27,373 downwards.
GAAGCAACTGGTACGTGAACGAGCAGCCCGGATCGGGCTACCCTTTTTGTTTGGCATGTTCTTCATTGTTCCCATCAGCGCACTGATTTCGCAGTATCATTATCATTGGGGGTTAAACTACATCCCCAATCCTGGGCATCTTTGGTTTTTGGGTAACATTTTTGTCTATGTTGTAATTCTTTCACCTATTTTCTTTTACCTAAAGAAAAATGAATACGGTAAGCTAGTTTCAGGGATAAGAAAATTATTGAGTACCCCCCTTGGACTGCTTCCTGTTGTTGCAGCATTTATTGTTGAGGTGCTGTTGGTCAATCCGAGTCTGTACGAAATGTACGCAATGACTTGGCATGGGTTCTTTTTAGGATTGCTTGCTTTCTTCTTCGGTTTCTGTTTTGTGTTGAGTGGCGATGGTTTTTGGAGGATGATCTTAAAATGGAGATGGTTATTTGTTGGTGTGGCCGTTGCTCTTTACGGATATAGGCTGTTTCAATTTCAAATGCGAGTGCCAACCTATCAATTGGCCATTGAATCGAACTTCTGGATTGTCTCAGTTTTTGCATTTGGTTACAAATATGTGAACCGACCGAGCAAGGCACTAATGTACCTCAGCCAAGCGGCTTACCCTGTATACATACTTCACATGATTTTCTTGTTTCTGGGATCAATGTTGATATTTCCTTTAGAAATCCCAACACCATTCCAATTCATATTGGTTCTCCTGTTTACTGGTGTGGGATGCTTCGGCACATACGAAATTATCAAAAGGATAAACATAGTCAGGCCTCTTTTTGGATTGAATAGGCAATTGACTTCTATAAGTAATAAACTTGACGAAAAAATTAAAATATGATTGCAATTAGATTAGCCTCCTTTTTAGTAACATTTATGTTAGTGATGTTAACTTCTTGTGGCAAAGACGAATCGTGCAGTGGTGAAAAAGCTAAAGCGATTGTGCAATCGAATAGTAGCATTAATAAAGTTTGGGTAACGTTCAACAACAACACTACAAAACAAGCATTTCAGATACAAGATGTTACCGAAGGTAATTCTAAAGCAACTTCACCACTCCCAGCAGGATCGTACTACGTTCAGATCTGGGTTTATTATGGTTCATCAAGGCGTGACATTAATGTATCTGCTGACTTCAAAGATTGCTTCGATTACAATGTGGGAGTCAATTCATTTTCTTCGTCACCAAGCGTTAGTATTTCTAGAAAGCCCCGATAGATCACTTAAAAAAGTGATTAAAAAAATCGAACAACGTATACGCAAAAATCGAAATATATGAAACCAACTATCATTTTATCATTCTTGCTTGTTGCGTTCCAACTCCAGTTAACGTCTTGTAGTAAAATGATCCGAAATCTCAGAATCCATCCACTACCGAAAACACTTGGAAATAGGATAGCTACAGTTATGCCTGAAGGATTTCTACTCAATTGTCAGAGAAATTTACAAATAGTGATGCTTACACCATTGTTAATATCGATTCTAACATTGCTACTGAAAATACCCCATTTGTAAACTGCAATTTGGCTATCTCTTTTAACACAAGTACCACAGGTGACTACACCATAAAGTCACTGGTAACAGCTCTATCAAATACAAAATTGAAAAACATGTACATCCAATGCACTATTAGCAGTGGCGTAGGTACAGGTGCAATCTACCAATCGGTAGACAGCAACTTAACGGCTTCGGTTACTCAGGTAAGTGGTAAGTATATTATAACCATTCCTTCTAGTATTACGCTGGCAAGAACTTTAAATGATGGTTTAACGCAAACTCCATTAAATTTTTTATTGAGTTGTAACGAGGTGCGTTAACAATTTCGCACTTTGTCCGTATATAATAATCTAGTTAACTAAAATAACTCGTATGAATAGACTACTAGTACTAATTATTCTCCTTGTATCATTTCTCACTGCGAATGGCCAAAAGAATGACACTATCTACATCTCTCCAAAAAACATCAATTCGAAAGTCTTGATTGAAGGTACTCATCGCTACCTCGTTTATTTTAAAATGGGTAAAGAAGCCACCCGCACACAAACACAATTCTGGACAAGGAAGATTGCACGTGTCACATTTGATGGTAAGCCCTGCATTGAGATAACCCAAGAATGGGAAGATAAAGATAGCATCATGCACACCGTTAAATCAATCTCAGATGCTAATACGATGCAGCCCTTATATCACAAAACGTGGTGGAAGGTGCAAAGGTCTAGAACCTCTACAGCGAAGACCGTAAGCGAAATTACTGTTGATTTCTTGAAAAAGACAGTTGACTACAATGGGAAGCTACTAAGTGATGCCGACACTGCTAAACAAGTTAAACCAATATGGGAAGGGTACAAATCCTCACTTGGTGAATCTTGGTTCAACTGGCATTTGGATTTAGAGACATTTCCACTATTGCCCTACAAAACCGGAGTAACATTTATAATTCCATTTTACGATCCAGGCACTGCTTCTAACTATCAAAATGTTGCCTACACTGTTACTGGCTCTGCCGAATTAAATGGTTATAACGATCAAAAAATTGACTGTTGGCTATTAGTTCATGAAGAAAAAGGGAACAAGGAAGTTTTTTGGATAAGTAAAAAGACAAAAGAAGTACTGAAGCTAGAGCAGGAGATAAACGGACGGTTGTATAGATATAAAATTAAACTCGGCTTTAGTGCATAAAATAGAACGACTCATCAAATCAATCGAATTTATACTTTTATGAAAAGTCTATTGATCATCAATTTAACTAAGCTTATTGCAAACGACACCATTGCCACCCTATAAATCAAAATTCCTAAACGCTTATTTTGCTATCAAAGTCAATAAGGTTATATCGGCAAAAAATAAATCTGCTTGGTGGACTTTATATTAGCTATCTTTGTAAATCACTCATAAAAATACACAGAAGCCCATCTCCGGTATCATAAATCAAGAGGCTTAAGATCATATTCAGCCTCATACTCAACAATTAACTATGTCATTCGAAAAATTAAGTCTCATTGAGCCTATCCTTAGGGCTTTAAAAACAGAAGGTTATACAACCCCAACACCCATCCAAGAACAAGCAATACCGATTTTATTGCAGCGGAAAGATTTGCTGGGCTGTGCGCAAACTGGCACAGGGAAAACGGCAGCCTTTGCAATCCCAATTTTACAGTTACTACATCAAGACGAATTGTTTAAAAAAGCACCTTCAGGTATCAAGACTTTGATTCTTACTCCTACACGGGAATTGGCCATTCAAATAGGTGAAAGTTTTAGTGCTTATGGTAGACATTTAAAGTTGAGTCACACCGTTATTTTTGGTGGGGTTTCTCAAAAATCGCAGACCGATGCATTGCGCGAGGGAGTAGAGATTTTGATTGCTACACCGGGTAGGTTGCTCGACTTGATGAATCAACGATATATTAAACTGGATCAAATAAAAATTTTTGTGCTTGATGAAGCCGACCGAATGTTGGATATGGGTTTTATTCACGATGTAAAAAAAATTATCGCCAAGCTTCCGACCAAAAGACAAACGCTGTTTTTTTCTGCTACTATGCCAAAGGAGATCTCTTCATTGGCTAATTCAATTTTAACAAACCCAGTACGTGTTGAAGTTACCCCTGTATCGTCTACTGCCAATACCATTAAGCAATCACTTTATTTTGTTGATAAGAAAGACAAGAAATCGCTACTCTTACATTTATTGAAAGACAATGCAATTGTTACTGCATTGGTATTTACTCGCACCAAGCACGGTGCCGATAAAGTTACCAAAGAGCTTGCTCGCGTTGGCATAAAAGCAGAGGCCATTCACGGAAACAAATCTCAAAACGCACGTCAGCGAGCGTTAAGTAATTTTAAATCGCAACACACACGTGTATTGGTAGCCACCGATATTGCGGCTAGAGGAATAGACGTTGACGATCTCTCTACAGTGATTAACTACGAGTTGCCCAACATTCCAGAAACCTATGTTCACCGAATTGGTCGCACCGGCCGCGCAGGTGCAACGGGTAGTTCTCTTTCTTTTTGCGATGCAGAAGAGAAAGAATTTTTGAGAGACATCCAAAAGCTAATTGGAAAATCTATACCAGTAGCAGAGCATCCATTTCCCATGGATCCAAATGCTGTTCATATTCCAAAACCAAAGGAACCAACTAATTTCAATCGTTCAAGAAGACCCGATTCGGGTTCAAGATCGCACGCACCAAACAAGCAATGGGGTCGCAGCCCAAGGCGAGATTGAGCTAAGCGTTTAAAAATTTGAACCAAGCGTAATTTTAATTTACTGCTTTTTGTAGCTTAGCCATGTGAAGAAGATCATTCTAATTTACGGTGCTTCACTCGCCACCTTGGTATTCCTTCTAAAATATCTGGAGTACCAATTTTTCGTGCGCGATTTATCGTTGGAATTTTATTTATCAGTAGTAGCGTTGCTATTTACTGGATTAGGGATTTGGGCAGGCTTGCGACTTACAAGAAACAAGGTAGTGATGGTGAGGGTTGCCACCGAATTCAAATCAAATGAAACCGAACTCGAGCGACTTGGCATAAGCAAAAGAGAGCGCGAAGTATTGGAACTAATGGCTAAAGGATTTTCTAATCAAGAGATAGCGGACAGACTGTTTGTATCGCTCAACACCATCAAGACGCATAGTTCTAATCTATTTTTAAAATTAGAGGTAAGTAGAAGGACTCAAGCCATCCAAAAGGCCAAAGAGCTGTGCCTGATTCCATAATCGGCTGATCTTCCCTAAGGATTTTAGATCGGCTGACTCCTACTTTTGAGTGATTTCCATTAAATTTCATCAAATCATACTTTTGGGTGAAAGTAAATAAACCTGATTGTACTTGATTTGGGCTAATAATATTTCAAGTATGAAAAAGATAATACTGGTTTACGGCCTCATTGCAGGGGCTATTGTGGGTGGCATGATGTTGATTACTATGCCACTTTATGAAAGCGGAGAGCTTAACTACGAAAATGGCGAGCTTACAGGCTACACTACCATGGTGGTGGCGTTATCGTTGGTGTTTTTCGGCATTAAATCTTTTCGCGATCATCATGCAAATGGTGTGGTAAGCTTCGGCAAAGCTTTTTTGGTTGGGTTATCGATTACGTTAGTTGCTTCTGTTATGTATGCTTTCGCCTGGGAGATTTCCTTCCACAACATGGCACCCTCCTTCATCGATAAAATGGGGCAAGAGTACGTAACCAAATTAAAAGAACAGGGGACTACCGAGGAAGAGATTAAAAAGAAGAGCGAAGATTTTGAAATCTACAAAACAAATTTCCCGATTCGGTTTAGTATTACCTTGGTAGAGATTTTTCCAATTGGCTTACTAATTTCGTTGATCAGTGCTGGCCTGTTGAAGAGGAAAGAGTTCCTGCCAGCATCATCACAAAATTCGGAGTATATTGAAAAGCAATAAAAAAATTCTTAACTAACGAAAATATGAAAAAGATAATCGTATTATCAGTTGGCCTCATCGCCTCATTTACTCTTGGCCTTTATATCAATCCCATCAGCGCCAAGCAACAAAGTGAATTCCAAAAATTAAAAGAAGAAAGCATGAAATTAGGAGCCTTTTCTATGAGCCTTAGTGTCAAGGACATTAACGCATCAAAGCAGTTTTATGAAGAACTGGGATTTGTTGTTTTTGGCGGAGCATTAGAGAAGAACTATTTAATCATGAAGAATGGAAATTCGTTGATCGGTTTGTTTCAGGGAATGTTTAAAGGAAGCATGTTAACTTTTAATCCGGGGTGGGACGAGAATGCCAAGAATATTGAAGTGTTTGATGATGTGCGGAAAATTCAGCAAAGGCTTTTAAGCCGAGGCATCAAGCTAAGCAGTCAGGCAGATGAAAATACCTCTGGCCCCGCAAGCATTACGCTTACTGATCCTGATGGCAATGTGATTTTGCTGGATCAGCATCGCTAAGATATGATACCTATTTATAACTAAAAACCAATCCTAAAATGAAACGAGTAACAGGCCTAGGTGGTGTGTTTTTTAAAACAGCAGACCCTAAGAAAACAAAAGAATGGTATGGCAAACACCTTGGTTTGCCAGTAGATGATTATGGAGCTTCTTTTCAGTGGCTTGATGTAAGCAATCCTGAATCGAAGACGCCCGCGGTTACGGCTTGGAGTCCATTTGCTGCTGACACCAAGTATTTTCAACCGAGCGAAAAATCGTTTATGTTTAATTACCGAGTAGAAAACTTGGTAGAATTACTAAAGGTATTGAAAGAAGAAGGCGTTGAGATCGTAGGCGAGATGCAGGAATACCCTTACGGGAAATTTGGTTGGATCATGGATCCAGATGGGAATAAGATCGAATTGTGGGAGCCGAAAGATGAGGGGTTTGAAGCTACCTAAAACTCTTAAACCAACTTCTAATTTTCATCATCAATACACCCAGCACGGCTTCTTTGAATATACCTGCCGACATTTTAGATTCTCCCATGGTGCGGTCGGTAAAGATGATGGGCACCTCAGTAACCTTGAAGCCATACTTCCACGTAAGAAATTTCATTTCGATTTGAAAAGCGTAGCCAACAAACTTTATTTTGTCGAGTGGTATTTTTTCTAAAACGGTTCTTCTAAAACAGACAAAACCAGCCGTGGTATCGTGAACGGGTATACCAGTTATCAGCCGCACGTATTTGCTGGCAAAGTACGACATCAGTACGCGGCTCATTGGCCAATTTACTACGTTTACACCATTCGAGTAGCGTGAGCCGATTGCCAAGTCGTTGCTGCCTTCTTCGCAAGCAAGGTATAAGCGCACAAGGTCTTTGGGATTGTGAGAAAAGTCAGCATCCATCTCTAGCAAATACTTGTAACCTTTCTCTAAGCCAAATTTAAAACCAGCAATGTAGGCAGTGCCTAGCCCTAACTTTCCGCTTCGCTGGAGTAGGTGAAGTTTTATTTCTGATGATGAGTTATGTTTCGTTTGTAATTCTTTGACAATAGCCCCTGTTCCATCAGGCGAGTTATCATCTACAATCAGCAAGTGAAAATCTTTCGGCTGCGCAAAGACCTCATGAATGATCGCATGAATATTTTCCTTTTCGTTGTAGGTAGGAATGATGACTAGTGCGTTGCTCAAGTTAATTTTTTTTAAAAGTATCAATAAATGGTTTTGATTCAAACAGTAGGAGCGAAACGGGCACTTAAAAGTTCATAATCACTCGTTTTTTATTAATTTGCCTCAGCTAAGCCACATTATTATTCTTGAAACTGTTAAGGGAACTATTCACCTATTTTACGGCATCATACAAGCCTGTATTTTTCATTTATTGTCTCGTTATTCTTGCGATATCTATCCAGCAACTGATGCTACCTGGCAAGGCGATGGAGCCAGATGGCGCGCTTTACACAGAGTACAATAATTACGTCATCTTCAAGCAAGCCTATTTTCACTTGGTCAATCAAAAAGATTTATACTCGCTTTACCTAAGCGAGCAGTGGGATTTATTTAAGTACAGCCCCGCGTTTGCTTTGTTTTTTGGTACGTTGGCCTACTTGCCCGATGGCGTAGGTTTGGTGTTTTGGAATTTACTCAACGCATTTTGTTTATTTATAGCAATCAAGAGTTTGCCGCACGTTACTGACAAAGCAAAGATTGCAATTTTATTTTTTGTGCTGCTCGAGTTAGTAACTTCTCTTCAAAACTCGCAGAGTAATGCACTCATGGTAGGGTTACTTCTATTAGCATTTATTTTTTTTGAAAATGATCGAGTTTTTTTTGCGTGCCTTTGCATTACGCTAACGGTGTTTATTAAGCTATTCGGGTTGCTAGCTTTTGCAATGGCAATTTTTTATCCTCAGAAGATCAAAGCGATTTTTTATTCGATAGGTTGCTTTTTATTTCTGGGCATCATTCCTCTTTTGGTTGTACCTGCAGACCAGCTTATTTTTTTATACAAGAGTTGGTGGGGTTTATTGATCAACGATCATACAGTTTCTTACGGCTTATCTATGTTAGGCTGGTTAATTTCATGGTTCGGATTTAGCGGAAATAAAAACGTAGTAGTTTTAGTAGGGTTAACTTTATTGTTAGTGCCATTAGTTCGCGTAAAAGAATATAAGTCATATTTATTTCGAGTTTTCTATTTGGGTTTACTATTAATTTGGATGGTATTATTTAACCACAAGGCAGAATCGCCCACGTTTATCATAGCTATTTCGGGCGTTGCGGTATGGTATTTTATAAAGCCTATAAATTCGTTTGATCGAATTCTTTTAGTAATTGCCTTCGTTTTTACCTGTTTATCACCAACAGATATATTTCCTTCCTACATCCAAAATCAATACTTCGATCCCTACGTTATCAAAGCAGTCCCTTGCATTTTGGTGTGGTTTAAAATTACATTCGATCTTTTATTTTCTAGGTTCCATAATCCACTTTTCAATGAACAAAGTAAAAGCAGTATTTCTTGACAGAGATGGCGTTTTGAACAAAGACAATCCAAACTATACCTTTCGGGTTGCGGATTTTGAAATTTTGCCCGGAGTGATCGATGGGTTGAAAGCACTTCAATCGGCAGGATATAAATTGATTGTGGTAACGAATCAATCAGGGATAGCACAAGGCATCTATACACATGATGATGTACATGCGTGCCACCAATACATGCAACAAACAAGCGGAAATTTAATCAGCCATTTTTATTATTCACCCTATCACCCAAGTGTTACGGCTTCATTGGCCAGAAAGCCCGGAACGCTAATGTTTGAAAAAGCGCAGGCGAAATTTGATATTGATTTTTCTAAATCGTGGATGGTGGGCGATAGAGGAAGGGACATTATACCAGCCAGAAAATTAGGCATCAAAACAATTCAAATCGGTGATGAGATTGAGCCTGAAAACAAAGCCGATTTTACTTGCCAAAGTTTAAAAGAGGCAGCATCTTTGATTATACAAATGTTATTTTAATCATCATTCAACCACTCAAATTATGAAAAAATATGCTCTTCTGATTCTCATGCAAATGAGTTTGACTGCATTAAGTCAACCATTTGAAGGAACTGTAAAGTTTTCTATCAAAACTGAATTAACAGACCCTAAGATGAAGGCGCAGATGGAGAAAGGGATGCAGCAACTTAATGACCCAACTACGAAGGCACAAATCAAAGAGATGCAAGAGAAAATGAACGATCCACAAATGAAGGCAATGATGGAAGCCAATCCTCAAATGAAAGCGCAAATGGAGAGCGCGATGAAAATGATGCAGGGTGGCGGAGCAAATGGTGGCATGTCTTCTTCAATGCCCACTGGCTTTATTGTTAAAATAAAAGGTGGCAATTCACTCACCGTGATGGAAGGAGGAATGATGCCAATGGAGGTGCTTCACTTGAAAGACAACTCATACAGACTTGATAGAAGAAATAAAACCTATTCTCAATTAAGTTCAGGTGAGCCTCCGAGCGGCTTTCAGCAATCAAAACCACAAGTGCAGATTACTAAAACAAATGAAAAAACTACCATCCTAAACTATACGTGTATTAAATATACAGCCTCGATTACTAATAATGGCAAAACGGTAAATCAAGTTTATTGGACAACCACCGAGATTAAGGATTTTGATATGAAGGGTTTGGCAAAGCAACGTATGGGGCGCGGAGAACCTATGTTCTACGATGGAATTGAAGGTGTTCCATTGAAAATTGAAATGACCATGCCCGAAGCGAATATGATTATGGAGGCAATAGAAATTCAACGAGAGACACTTAGTCCATCTGATTTTTCTCTTCCTGCCGATTTCAAACAAACCAAGGGAATGTTTTAAATCATTTTTTTTCTATAAAAAAATCTTCAATTACCTAAGGCTTTTTTAAATCGATCCTTTCACATTTGGTTTTAGTAGTTTTTTAAGTACAAGGATAATTGCCGCTAAGTAGTTTAAAATACCCAACATGCTTTAGTTCGTTTGCTGACTAAAGTTGTTGGGGTTTATTGGCCAACTGTCATATAGTTTCTTATGGATTGCTTATCACCGTGTTCTTCAATTTAGTAATTTGTTAATCTGTACTCACTAAAGCTCGATGGAAGCATTAAACTTGATTGATATTATAAAAAATAAAATAGTAAGTTAGCATTTCATTTCGCGTAGGCATTCTGTTTCTAACCCTTAGCCACTTATTCTTTACAGCTTCAAATAAACGCCTACACCAAAATTGGGTGAGGCCAAAATATTGCGTGCTGCCAAAGCTGTTGCGATAGAGCCCGATACCCCAATTTTTTCGGTAACCTGATAGTTAAGTTCTAATGAAGGAGAAATAAACTCGGTGTTGTTAGAGAATACACCATTTTGTGGGGTTGATGGATCTCCATTAAACAAAGAGTGAACAGTAGATACCTTAAAAATCGGAATGAATTTATCAAGCGTTAAACCAAGTTCTGCTCCAAATCGAACCTCATCTGAAAAACCTTTTGTGCGGTTGTTAAAGGCGGCATAAGCCGATACATAAAATTTCTTTGGGTAGAACGAGTGGCTGGCATCAATGCGCAGCATCTGGTTAAATTCGCCATCGCCTGTTTGCAGGGCACTCGCATTCGTTGCGCCATTATCGCCTAGGGGCAAGCCGAGCAAAAGTGTAGCACTTACCACAATGGGTTTGTTAACAACCAAGCCATATTTAATGGCAATGTCTGTATCTCCAAATGAATTGAGTGCATCGCCAGGATCGTTAATCCCGCTTTGGTTATAACGCAGTTCGTTTTTTGTTGCCCTGGCAAAAAAAGGCAAGTAAATAATGCCAGTAAGCCGATCGGTAAATCCATATTCGCCATAGAGGCTCGTGGCAAAATATCCATACGATGAAGCGAGATCAACGATTTCTCCATTGCCATCAAAATACCGCGGTGATAATATATACGATTGCGATAATTTAAAGTACCCTTTTCCTTTTGGCTGTGGCCATCCACCACCAGCAAAGGAAACTGAAGCAATGCCACAAAGGGTTAATAAAAGAAAGATATGCTTATTCATAAGTTGTAAAGTGTTTATGGTTTTAATTCTGCGAAGCCAAAGGTTACTCCGGCAGGTTTACAAAGTACTACCACGTATTTGTATTGGGTTAAAGCAACTCCGGCAACTTCAAATGTTTTTGCCCCGCTGCTCCATTGCCCTAGTTCGAGGCCAGCCGATTTTACCGTTCCACCCGAAGTTGAATTTGCGAGGTAAATAAAAGTGCCAAGTGCTACGCTTGCGCTGAAATCAGATTTAAGTTCTATTACTAGTTTTCCATTTGCCTCTTTAGCTGTTACTGTTCCTTTTGCCATGTATCCTCCTGCATTTTGAAAAGTGCCTGTTAATTGATTTACCGTGCCAACAGAAAATTTGATGGAGTTGCTTTTTACGCCTTCCACTTTTGCGTGTACTTCGGCTTCGCCATTTGCAATAGCAGTTACCAAGCCAGTTGTGCTAATGGTAAGGATGCTTGAGTTTTCGCTAAACCACTCAAAAGTTTTGCCAGTTAGTGTGGCACCGCTCATATTTTTAGCTGTAGCCACTAATTGTGCGGTTCCGTTTAGTTGTAGGGAGGTAGTGGTAGGTGCAGAAACAGTTACGCTGGCAACATCATTATTGGCGTTGGCAACCACCGTTAAATTGACGGAAACACTTTTGTTTTCGATTGTGGTAGAAAGGAAGCAAGTGCCCGCGGCTAGTGCCATTACTTCATTATTAACTACAGTTGCAACTGACGGTACAGAGCTAATCCACGTAAGTGACTTGCTTTCTTTTACACCGTATTTATTTAAAAATTCGGTATCTATAAGTTGTTTTTCGTCTATGAGTAGTGCCAATCGCGCTATACTACCTTTAGCAACTGGATTTCCACCATTGTCAGTAACGATTACTTTTGTAGAAGATACGATTGAAAACTCAATAGGCCTGATCGCATCATCTTTTGTATCTAAGCCTACGCACCCCCAAAGCGTGGCGACAAATAGGAAGAATAGATTTTTCATAATTTATTTGATTTGGTGCTAATGTAGGCCTTAGTCGGTTTAAGTGTTGTCAGGGTTAAGACAATGCTGTTTTTTGTTGTAGCGCAACATTGTGCAGGGATGTCTTTAAATTTTGATTACTTTGTTAGACAATATGTAAATCTATGGAAAGTCTGAGAGCGATTAAAGTGAGTTATTTTAATTTGTTGGCTTGTTTTTTAGAAGCCGAGAGTATCAAATCCATTCACGCCAAGTGCCTCGTAAAATGGGCAGCCCAATTGAGTATTAGCCCAGCTGATATGAGTGCGTTTGGCAATGGATTGATCGACTCAACATTTGTATTTCCAAAAGACGAGATCGAAAAAATGGAGTCGCTCTACCATTTAGTACATATGATTTATTTAGACAGGGTAGTGGAAGATAGCGAGTTGGAGATGGCTGGTATTTATGCCGCGCGGTTGGGCTTTAAACAGGGTTTAGTTGCCAATCTCTTTAAATCAATTGCCACCATCGAATTTGATCTAACCTCGCCCGAAGATGTAAGAAAGGAGGTAATTGATTTCTTAAAATTGGAAAAGGACTAATTTTTTTTTTGCTGGATAATTTTTCGTTCTCAAAAACCAATTTTTCACTTCTATTCGATCCTTTCCAAATTTTACCCGCATTGGTTACGGATGTAGGTTTTGCCATCTTTTTTAGAAATTACTTCCTTCAAGTCAACTCATATTTGTACCAGTTAAACGGTATAGAATATGAGCGCAGCGAAAGGACCCACTAACGTAAACATCACCAGTAGATTAAAGCAGGTATTGATTTTGGCCTTCCTGATCTTAGCAGGAATGGCGCTATCGCAAGCCATACAGGCGCAAGATTTTCATAAGGCAAAAGCAAAGCACTTTAAGAGTAAGTACAAGGCGCAAATAAAAATGAATAGCAGCGTTTGCTCTATTTTGGCCAAGAAGAGAAACTATGTTCCCGCTAAGCCATTGTTCGCTTTCTTAAAACCGAAGTTTAAGTATAAGCCTCAGGCCGAAGTAGATGCGCCATCGTATGTAAAAATTAAGAATAAGCCAGAATATACCGCCAAAGCTGATAAAGGAGATTCTGCATTGGCAATTGGAAATTAAGATAAGGGTGTTTGGTGTTTAGCCTCGGTAATTGTTTACCGAGGCTTTCTTTTTTATGACCCTATACGTTTTAATCTTTTGCTTGCTAGATTTACCAGATGGATTTTAGCCAAGAAGTATTTTTAACAAAGTTGGCACCTACCTCGCCTTATCCTTTCTTAATCTCAATTGAAAGGGCAGAAGGTGTTTATCTTTTTAGCCCTAATGGGAAGAAATACTTAGACATGATTTCGGGTATAAGTGTGAGCAACGTAGGGCATCGACACCCTAAGGTGGTAGAGGCTATTAAAAATCAGGTAGATAAACACCTGCACGTGATGGTGTATGGCGAATACATTCAAGCACCTGCTAATTTATTGGCGGAAAAGCTTAGCCAACTTTTGCCGGCTCAATTAAACTGTAGCTACTTTGTTAACTCTGGCACCGAAGCAAACGAAGCTGCCTTGAAATTGGCAAAGCGTGTTACGGGCAGAACTCAAATAGTATCATGTCGTAAAAGTTACCACGGCAGCACGCATGGCTCTTTGAGCATATCGGGTAACGAGATAAAGAAAAGAACTTTTAGACCATTGTTGCCAGATGTAACCTTTATCGACTTTAATGTTGAAGAGGATTTGCGTTTGATAACCGATCGTACTGCGTGTGTCATCATGGAAACGATTCAAGGCGATGCTGGCGTTCGGGTGCCTTCAAAAAATTATTTGCAAGCAGTTAGAAATAGATGCGATGAAACAGGCGCTCTTTTGATATTTGATGAAATACAATGTGGCATGGGTCGCACTGGAAAATTATTTGCGTTCGAGCATTTTAATGTAGTGCCAGATATACTCACTATAGCAAAAGCATTTGGAGGAGGGTTACCAATCGGAGCATTTATTTCTAGTTACGATAAAATGCAACTACTGGCCGCCAATCCGATGCTTGGACATATTACTACGTTTGGTGGAAATCCCGTTTGTTGCGCATCGGCTTTGGCGGTATTAAATGTAATTGAAGATGAAAAATTATTGGGAACGGTAGAAGCGAAAGGAAGATTAATTGAGTCGCTCATCCAGCATCCAAAAATAAAAGAAGTCCGTAGGATTGGATTAATGTTCGCGTTTGATTTTGACTCCGCAGAGCGCGTGAATAGAATTGTTGAGTGCGCTAAACAGCGTGGCGTAATTTGCTATTGGTTTCTTTCACATCCGCATAGTTTTAGAATTGCACCACCGCTAACCATTACTGAAGATGAAATTAGATTAGCTTGTTCAGTTATTCTAACCGCAATTGAAAATTCCTAAGCACAAAACATACATTAAACAGTTGGGTTGCTAAGTTAAACACCAATGATATCCTCTCTTTTGGAGAGGAATGAGGTGAGATTTAAAAAAGAGTTTAACTTAGCGATATTGCATTAAACCTCGTAACAAAAAAATACAATGTCGCTAGATCGTTTATACAAATCGTTGGTGGTGATGGCCATTGCCATTGCGGCACTTATCTTAACGAAAGATATTGTGATGCCCATTGCGTTTGCAGCGTTGTTTTCGGTAGTACTGTTGCCACTGGCAAAACGTTTTGAGAAAAAAACCAGCAGAATCATTTCGATTACACTTGTATTGTTGATTGCTTTTTTAGTGATGGGCCTTTTGTTTTGGTTTGTGATTGCCCAACTCGCCAGCTTAACAGAAAGCCTGCCCGATTTAGAAGGCAAGTTTTTAGCGTTAATCACCTCAATGAGTGATCAAGTCAATGCTATTTTTAAGATAGACACGAGCGAACAAACACAACTTTTAAAAGACGCATTAAAGAATTTCTCTTCTTACTTCGGAAGTGTACTGCTTTCCACTTCTTATTTCGCCTATTTTTTTATTCAAGTACCGATTTATATTTTTCTTTTTTTACTATACCGCGAGCGATTTAAAGATTTCTTGTTGGCCGTTTGGCCCGATTCGAGTTTGAAATGGAAAGACGAAATACAGCAAGTGGTGCGTGGCTATATTTCAGGATTAACGATCGTAACAATTATTGCTGGAGTGCTCAATAGCATTGGGCTATTGTTGCTGGGAATTGAGCACGCTATATTTTTTGGTTTTTTATCTGGACTCCTCACCATGATACCTTACGTTGGCATTTCGATAGGCGCTGCCCTTCCTGCACTATTGGCTTTGGTAACTAAAGATAGCGTTTGGTATGCCGTAGGTGTAGTGGCTGTTCATGGCTTTGTTCAGTTTTTGGAAGGTAATTTTATTACGCCAAAAGTAACGGGCTCTAAAATTAGTGTCAATGCCTTGGCAGCTATTTTGGCATTATTGGTGGGCGGAAAAATTTGGGGAATTACAGGGATGATATTGGCCGTGCCAGCAGTGGGCATTTTGAAAATATTGCTAAGCTATTCTCCGCGCCTGAAGCCAATTGTAATTTTATTGGAAGACAAGCACAATGAGCTTACGCCAGAGGAAATCGAGAAAATAGACTAGCCTATTTTCTCAATTACCAAATTATGGTTAGTGTAAATACAGATGTCGGCCGCAATTGTCAAACTCTCGCGCACCATCTCTTCGGCTGTTAGGTGAGGAGCATGCTTTTTCAAAGCTAACGCAGCTGATTGCGCGTACATTGAGCCAGAGCCAATCGCAGCAACCTGATGATCGGGCTCCAGCACATCACCCGTTCCTGATAAAACAAGAATTTCATCTTTGTTAACAGCAATCAACATGGCTTCCAATCTGCGAAGAAATCGGTCTGTGCGCCAATCTTTAGCAAGCTCAATAGCAGCACGTTTCATATTGCCGCCATAGGCATTCAGCTTTTCATCAAAGCGATCAAGTAAAGTAAATGCATCGGCTGTAGAGCCAGCAAAACCGGTTAGCACTTTTCCATCTTGCAGCTTACGAATTTTCTTTACGTTACTCTTGGCTATTGTATTACCCATTGTGGCTTGTCCGTCTCCGCCAATGGCAACTTGGCCGTTATGTTGCATTGCAAGAATGGTGGTAGCGTGTATTTTTTGCATTTTAAGGTTCAAGGTGAGGAATTTAAAATTCTTGTTTTAGATCTGCTTTTTTATCAATTGATCAACACAAAACCGTTTAAATAGAACTCTTTAACTTCATTTTAAAAAGTAAAGTAATTCTTTTCGATAAATTATAAAATTTAGTACCTATAAATCAATCAGTTATAAGAAATTAATAAACATTGATATAAAACTGAACACCGTTTATTAAATTTGCCCGTATAAGTAATGATTATGGGCGTAAAAGAAAGAAAAGAGCGCGATAAACTAGAGATGCGGGACAAAATCCTGAAATCGGCTCACAAACTTTTTTTAGAAAAGGGCTTCGATCAAATCAGCTTGCGGAGCATTGCCGAAGCCATTGAGTATAGCCCCGCAACCATCTACCTCTATTTCAAAGACAAAAACGAAATCTTCCATGCTTTGCATCAGCAAGGCTTTGGCATGTTGAATCAGGCATTTCAGCCGCTCACATTAATTGCCAATCCTTTCGAGCGACTCAACGAAATGGGGAAGGCGTACATCCAGTTCGCTACCACCAATCCGGAGGTATATGATCTCCTTTTTATTCGTACCGAACCGATGCAACATGTGGCTACCTGCATGGATGATCATTGGACGGAAGGAGATCGCGCATTTGAGGTGCTCGTCCAAACCGTGAAAGGCTGTCAACAAGAGGGATATTTTGTTGGCCTGGATACACAAAACATGGCCATGATGATTTGGAGCTTCATTCATGGGCTTTGTGCCTTGGGTATCAGTAAGCACATCTCACATGTAAAGGAGGCTCGCGACAAGCAGATGGTGATTGATGATATTATGAACAATACCTACCGCACCTTTCAGGCGATGTTGGAACGACTGAAGAATTAAAAAAAAATGAGATATAACTAAACACGGTTAAGCGAATTAACGATGAATATCAGAAGCTACATTTTCATAATCGTGCTGTTGACCACCAGTCTGCAGCTATCGGCACAATCCTCCATCTTAGATCAATACATTCAGGAAGGATTGAAAAGCAATTTGCAACTGCAACAAGAGCAACTGAATTTCGAGAAGAGCGAGCAAAGCTTGCAATTGGCGCGCGCGTTATTCATGCCGCAGGTTTCGGCAAATGCATCTTACCAAATTGCGGGTGGAGGTCGAAGAATTTCTTTTCCGGTAGGCGATTTGTTAAATGGCGTTTATTCGACACTCAATCAATTAACTGGCACGAGCAATTTTCCTCAAATTCAAAATGTCAACGAGCAGTTTCTCGCCAACAACTTTCACGACACCAAAGTCCGCATCATACAACCGCTCTTCAATCCGGATATTTACTTTGCCTACAAGGCGCAAAAAGAATTGACCACCGTTCAGCAGGCACAAAAGAAAGCCTACGAGAATGAATTGAAGTATAACATTGCCTCTGCCTATTTTCAATACCTGCAAAGCGAAGAGGGCCTCCTCATTTTACAAAAAACAAAACTGCTACTCCATGAATTGCTCAAGATCAACCAGAGCCTAGTAGCGAATGCCAAAGCCACCAAAGATGTGGTACTAAATGCAGAGTATGAATTGAGCAAAGTGGAACAGCAGCTGGCGGAGACTGAAAAGAACAACCAGGTGGCGAGGTCGTATTTCAATTTCTTGCTGAACCGCGATCTCAACCATGAAATTATTCGCGATACCACATTGATGGTCGCGTCAGTAACACCTCAAACGATCAATCAACTGACTGCGCAAGCCATTCAGCAACGGCAGGAGATTAAACAATTAGAGGGCGGTATGCGAGCGAATCAGCAGTTGGTAGGCTTACAAAAGGGGAGTGCCTTCATGCCAAAACTTAGTGCGGTGGGCGATGTGGGCTATCAAGGCTTTCAATATAAGTTTGATGGTTCACAACAATATTGGCTGGTGCAATTTGGTCTTACGTGGGATATCTTCAAAGGAGGCGAGAAGCAAGTAAGAATTCAGCAGGCCAAAATTGATCAGCAGGTGATGACTAACCGCATGGATCAGCTGAAAAAGCAAATTGAGCTGCAAGTGATTCAAGCACATTATGAATTGGAGATGGCGAGTAAAACACTGGAGGCGTCACAGAGTGGTGTGCGCAGCACCGAGCGATCTTTTCAAATCATTCAATCTAAATACCGCGAGGGGCAGGCCATCCTCCTGGAATATTTAGATGCGCAGAATAAACTCACCACGGCCCGCCTCACGCGGTCGATTAATCATTATGAGTTGCTACGCAAAGAAGCAGCTCTTCAAAAAACCATTGCAACACTTTAATATGATGAGCACTACCTACCAATCCGTTCAGACGATCCTGCGAAATCAGCTGCTTGTTCCGGTTTCGCGGATGCAATCCAAGCAAAAGTTCACCACCGATCTGGGACTTTCTAGTTTTGAGTTGAATGCGCTGCTTTATTATGTAGAAGAAAAGTACAAAATGGTAATCCACGAAACGGGAGAATCCCTCACGGTGCAAGACTTAATATTTTCTATTGAACAAAAAAATACGAATCATTCTAAAAGATAACACCATGTCATACAAATTACACGCTGCGTTTTTGGCACTTTCGGTTGGGTTACTTCTGACGGCTTGCGGAACGAAAGAACAACCTGCTCAACAGTCATTAATCGATGAATCGGCTGTAGCCGTTAAATTAACTCCGGTGCAAGTGGGCGAATATAGTCTGCCCATTGTCAGTTCGGGTTTAATAGCCACCGAAAACGAATCCCGACTTTCATTTAAAGTGGGCGGCATCGTTTCGAAAATTTATGTGAAGGAGGGACAAAGCGTTACGAAAGGCCAATTGCTGGCTTCGCTTGATCTAACCGAGATCAACGCGCAGGTGAGTCAGGTAAAGAACAATTTGGATAAAACCAAACGTGACCTAGAGCGCGGACAACGATTATTGAAAGACTCTGCAGCTACCGTAGAGCAACTGCAAAATTTACAAACGGCTTTTCAAGTGGCAGACGAAGCGTATCGTATTGCAACATTCAATCAGCAATATGCCACTATTCGCGCTAACCAAAATGGTAAAGTCATTCGCAAACTTATTAATGAAGGGGAATTGGTGTCCCCCGGAGCGCAAGCACTGATTATCAATGCAGCCGCGCAAAATAATTGGTTAGTAAAAATTGGTTTGCCCGATGTGGATTGGGTGCGCGTAAAGTTAGGCGATCGTGTAAAAATGACAACCGATGCCTATCCATCTACTTCATTTGAGGGAGTGGTAAGCACAATCAACGAAGGAGCCGATGTGATCAGTGGCTTGTACCAAGCGGAGGTGAAAGTGGATCCGGGTACTAAAAAATTGGCGAGCGGCTTGTTTGCCAAAGTGCAGATTCTTCCCAACGACAAAACCAAGTTGCGAAGTGTACCGATCGAAGCGTTGGTGGAGGGTGCTGGTAAACAGGCGTACGTATTCGTACCGCAGCCCGATCAAAAAACAGTTCGCAAGGCACCCGTGACTATTGCATATCTCGAAAGTAAGCAAGCGTTTCTATTGAGCGGCTTGGAGGATGTGACCGAAGTGATCACTGCCGGCTCGGCTTTCTTGACAGAGAATTCAACGATCATCATTTCAAAAAAATAGTATCATGCGTATCGCAGAATTTTCCGTAAAGAATTACCAGTTCACGCTCATCATGTTTGCGCTGGTATTGGCAATGGGTTTGAATTCGTTATTCAATATGCCACGTGGGGAGGATCCGGAAACCGACCAGCCCAGCTTTTCGGTGGTGGTGGTTTATCCAGGAACAAGTCCTGAGGATATGGAGAAGTTGGTGGTCGACCCCATCGAGAAACGCGTCAACGAATTAGATGATATTAAACGTTTAATTACGTCCATCAATGATGGTCTGGCCGTATTCCGTGTCGACTACAAGCATGAGTCGGATAAAGATGAAAAATACCAGGAGATCATCCGAGAGATCGATGCATTGCGCAAAGAGTTGCCGCAAGATATTTATTCAATTAATATCCAGCGCTTTTCATCTACGGATGTGAATATTTTACAGTTGGCACTCATATCAGAAACGGCTTCTTATCGCGAGTTGCAAGACAGAGTAGAAACGCTGGAAGAACGATTGGAGAAAATCAAAAGCCTGAAGAAGATTGAGTCCTTTGGTTTTCCGGAACAGGAAGTGAAGGTAGCTCTGAATTTGGAGAAGATGGCGCAGAATCGCATTCCGGTGAATGCGGTGCTGGGTGCGTTGCAGAGTGAAAACGTGAATATCCCCGGAGGGCGCATTCAGGTAAACACCCGCAATTTTAATATTAAAACCAGTGGTGAATACAAAGACATCGAAGAGATACGAAACACCATTGTTTATTCCGCCAATGGAAAAATTGTTTACCTGAAAGACGTAGCAAACGTAGAAAGCGGATACGAGAATGAATCGCACATTACTCGTTTGAATGGACATCGTGCGGTTTTGTTAACTGCCAGCCAAAAGGAGGGTCAAAATATTTTTAAGGTAGACGAAGCTATCTCACCAGTTCTTGATGAGTTTGAAAAGGAACTTCCGCCCAATATGAAGATGGTGCGTAACTTTGAACAGGCGAAAAGTGTAGAAAAACGCCTGACTCGCTTTGCCAAAGATTTCATCATTGCGATTTTATTAGTGTCAATCACGCTACTACCACTTGGCACGCGCGCTGCCATTGTAGTCATGATCTCGATACCGCTCTCTATTTTCACTGGATTGTTTTTATTGGATTCCTTTGGATTTACAATTAATCAATTAAGTATTGTTGGGTTGATTGTCGCGTTGGGAATTTTAGTGGACGACTCGATTGTCGTCATTGAAAATATAGAACGCTACTTGCGTGCTGGAAAGGGAAAACGTGAAGCCTCCATCGAGGCGACTAAACAAATTGGATTGGCCGTGTTAGGTTGTACAGCCACCTTGATTCTTGCCTTCTTGCCGTTGGTGTTTTTGCCGGAGGCGGCCGGAGATTTTATTCGTAGCCTGCCAATGGCGGTGATCTTTACTGTGTTAGCCTCACTGTTTGTATCGCTTACCATTGTTCCTTTCTTGGCGAGCCGGATTTTGAAAACACATGTTTCTGCTGAGGGAAATATTTTCTTGCGTGCCCTGAAGAAATTAATCCACGGCACCTATACGCGCCTGTTGCATTGGTGTTTGCGTCACCCGTGGGGCACACTCGGTTTTACATTCGTTTTATTTATTGCCAGCCTGGGGTTATTTAAGGTGGTAGGCTTTAGTCTTTTTCCGAAATCTGAGAAGCCACAATTTTTGATCAACATCGAAACACCCACCAGTACTAGTATTTATGAAACGGATCGGGTAGCACGTTATGTAGAAGAAGTGTTGAAGGAAGAGAACGATGTGAGTTACTACACCACCAACGTGGGTAAGGGTAATCCACGCATTTACTACAACGTGGTGGGACGTAGCGAGTCCAGTAACATTGCACAGTTTTTTGTGCAGTTGAAGGGCTTAACTACAGAGCAGAAGACCAAGTTGATTGATAAACTGCGAGAGAAGTTTATGTTTTACCCCAATGCTAAAATTGAGGTGAAGGACTTTGAGCAAGGACCACCACTGGAAGCACCGATCGCCATGCGCATCTTTGGCGAAAACTTAGATACGCTGCGCAGTGTTTCGATGAGGATCGAGGAGATCATCAAGAAAACAGCGGGCACTATTTATGTGAATAATCCGCTTGCCAATCAGCAAACCGATTTGCACGTGAAGATTAACAAGGAAAAAGCCGGCCAACTGGGTGTTGCCATTAGCGATATTGATCGTTCGATTCGGTTGGGAGTAGCCGGATTGAATGTAGGGAAGTTCACACCGGGAGAGGGTGAGGAAGAAATCAATATCAATGTTACCCTACCGAAGAACAATTATGCCAACATGGATGTGTTTAACACGATACAAGTAAATTCAATCAACGTACAGGCCATCCCACTGCGACAGTTGGCCGTGGTGGAGTTTGAAACAAGTCCTAATTTGATTCGCCATTATGACAAGGCTCGCTATGCAACTGTTACCTCTTTCGTAAAGAGCGGTTATCTCTACGAAAATGTAACCAATGATGTCATTAAAAAACTCGATGCATTTCCATTTCCGAAAGGATACTATTATGTAGCAGCCGGTGAGGTAGAAAACAAGCAAGAGTCTTTTGGTGGACTAAGTACGATCATCCTGATTACGGTATTTGGTTTTATTGCCGTGCTGGTGTTAGAGTTTGGGAATTTCAAGAGCACACTCATTGTGTTATCCGTAATTCCACTCGGTGTGATTGGCGCGGTGACGATGTTATTCCTTACGGGAAATCCGTTATCGTTTGTGGCCGTGGTTGGTTTGATAGCCTTGGCGGGAATTGAAGTGAAGAATTCCATTTTGCTGGTGGACTTTACGCATCAGCTGCGCGAACGCGGAGTGGAGTTGAATGAAGCGATTGAGAAGGCAGGCGAAATTCGTTTTGTGCCAATTGTGCTTACCTCACTCACCGCAATTGGTGGTTTGATACCGTTGGCAATTGAAGGCAACCCACTGTATTCACCATTGGCGTTAGTGATTATTGGGGGTTTGATCAGCTCCACTTTGCTTTCTCGACTGGTAACACCCGTGATGTATAAATTACTTCCGCCCAAAGTAGAAGTATTAGGTGAACAACCGGGAGATATTCCGTTGGAATAAGCAATTCAAAATTCAAGGTTCAAAATTAGAACTATCTAAACCTTGAACCTTGAATTTTGAATCTTGAATTACCTCCTCGCTATCGGTGCGGCCAAGCAACTCTCCGGAATTTTAAACGCATCACACAATGGCACTGCTTCCTGGCGCACATCCCAGCAAAGTTGGTTCACCAATTTGCGAATCGCTTTTGTCTTGCTCCCTTCCATGTAGCCACTCTCTAAATACCAGCCTTTATTTTTTTCAATCTGTGATAGCGCGAAAAGCTGACATAATTTGGTCAGCACCGCCTTGCAGCCCCCATCTTTCGTTTCGTTGACTTGCTCGATGAATTTTTCTACAATGACGCGTTCAATGTGCGCCATACCTACCTGCACGAGGTGATGTTGACTTACGTTGAAGGCATCAAATGAGTCCATGCCGCTGCTAATGTGCTTCTTTAAGCGCTGTGCAGCCGAAACTAAAATGTCGCGCTCGCGGTGTTTGAAGGCATCTAAGTGAAAATCAAAATCCAACAAGTGTTCTTCGTCTGTGTTTCGGGTAAAGAAAGGATTCAATTCAGTGAGCGAGGATGAGGCTTGTTCGGCAACGAAGTTGAGAATGCCAAACATGCCCATGTTGCTAAACTCTTGTTTGAATTCGGTAAGTCTGCTCTTCGCAACTAACTGCAACAACACGGTGTTGTCGCCTTCAAAGGTCGTATAGATGTCGGTATCATTTTTAAGGCGCTCAATTCGATTCTCAGAGAGATAACCTTTGCCTCCGCAGGCTTCGCGGCACTCTTGTAAAGTGGCAGTGGTATTCCAGGTGGCAAATGCTTTCAAACCGGCAGCCAATGCTTCAATCTCTTGCATGTCTTCTTCAGTACGATTTACGAAACGCTGCGTCAGGTACTGCAAAGAAAAATGAAGTGCGTATGCATTTGCTAGTAATGGCATCAATCTGCGTTGATGGGTGCGATAATTAAGAATAGGAATTTCACCTGCACCTTCTGGCCCAAATTGTTTACGCTTATCGCCATAGCGAATGGCAATGGTCAAGCCTGATTTTGAAGCACTCAACCCCGAACGTGGAATGCCGATGCGGCCACCTACCAATGTTCCCAACATGGTGAAGAATCTTCGATTGTCACTAGCAATCGGGCTCTCAAATTTTCCGTCTTTACTAATTCCTGCAAACCGATCCAATAAATTTTCAACCGGTACCACCACCTGATTGTAATGAATTTTTCCATTGTCAACTCCATTCAACCCCATCTTGCGACCACAATCTTCGATGGTCACACCCGGCATTAGGTTAGATTGCGAATCTCGTATCGGTACCAACACGGCACTCACTCCATAGTCTTTTCCGTCAATAATTAATTTCACAAACGTGGTGGCTATCTGGCCGTGCACGGCTGCATTGCCAATGTATTCTTTCTTGGCTTGTTCGTGCGGAGTGTGAATCACCAACGTTTTTTCGGCATGATTGTAAGTAGCTGTAGTTTCAATTCCTTTCACGTTTGAACCGTGCCCCGTTTCTGTCATGGCAAAACATCCAGGTAATTGCAATGTGCCAATTTGCTTCAGATATTTTTTGTGATGCTTCTCGGTTCCTAAGAAATACACACTCATGCCAAACAATCCGAACTGCACACCAAATTTAATCACCATACTCAGGTCGTGGTAGCTGAGTGTTTCCATGATGGTGAAATATTTTTCCATATCGGCTTGCCCTCCATATTCTTTTGGATAAGCCATCGCACCAAAGCCCTGATCGGCCAATTGTTTGCACCACTGCAAAACTTTTTCGCGATAAGCGGAAAGATTATCGGTTTCTAGGTATTGAAACTCCGGATCTGAAATAACGGCCTTCACTTTTTTAATCATCTCCGATTGATTGCCTTCCAGAATTTTCGAAAGTGCATCCACGTTAAAAGTGGATTGTGTGTTCTGTTGCTCGGTAATGGTGACACGCTTTTCGGGATAAAATTGATAGACCACTTCACCATGAATCAAGCCAAGGGTATCGTCAATAGATGTGAGGGAATTTTTGATCTCTGCAACTTTACCATTTAACAGTTGACTGTCTTTTAAATGAACCATCGCAATACCAATATCTACAAGCTTGGGTTGCGAAGAAGTAGAAATGGTATCGAGGGCTTTTCGAATTTCTTCCAGCCATTCTCTATAATCATCGGGTGTTGGTGGCGATAGCGGATTAATTTGGTTTAATAAAAATTGCTTTTCGCCAGATGAAAGCCATTGTTGTTTTTCGATAGCTTCTTTAATCACTTTAATTTCATTGGGCGTGAGCACGGCATCGCTCCAAACCATATAAAAAATGGGAAGAAACAGACGCAAGCGCGGGTTGGATTGAACGAGGGAGGTGTGAAGCATAATAAAAGGTGTTTGTGTTATAAATTTAGCAAATACTTTTACTTGATCGATGAAAAGAAAAGCGATAACTTACCTTTATAAAGATAAGTAGCATGAGAATTCTGAATCTATTAATCGCAACAATATTTTTATTGGTGTCCTGCAGAAAACAAGAATTTGATGTCGTCATCCGTGGCGGCACAGTTTACGATGGCACTGGCAAAGTTGGTGTAGCAGCAGATGTTGGTATCAATGCCGATACGGTTGCTTTCATTGGCGATTTGTCTTCTGCCATAGGCAAAAAAGAAATTAATGCGAAAGGATTAGCTGTCGCCCCGGGCTTTATCAACATGTTAAGTCACTGCGAAGTTTCACTTTTATTTGATGGCAATTCGCAAAGTGATATTCGGCAGGGCGTTACATTGGAAGTGTTGGGCGAAGGCTCCATGGGCCCAATGAATGCGAAGATGAAAACAGATGATTCTCTTGCCATGTTGCACGATATGGATTGGGCGTACAAAATTGACTGGACAACTTTAGGTGAATATTTAGATGGGTTAGAGCGTAGAGGAGTTTCGCCCAACGTAGCCTCGTTTGTCAGTGCCATTACTGTCCGCGTACACGAGTTAGGATACGCTAACCGCGCGCCCTCACCCGAAGAGCTGAATCGCATGAAAGAGTTGGTGCGCGTGGCGATGGAAGAAGGAGCGATGGGGGTTACTTCGGCTTTGATTTATGCACCTGCCAATTATGCCAGCACCGAAGAGTTGATTGAGTTGAGCAAAGTAGCCTCTCAATATGGTGGCATGTACATCGCGCACATGCGCAGTGAAGGCAATTCGATTTATGCAGCCGTTAATGAGACCATTCGCATTGCGCGTGAAGCCAATCTTCCGGCCGAGATTTATCATCTAAAATTCAGTGGCAAAGACAACTGGAATAAAATTGATTCGGTAATTGCCATGATCGATCAGGCCAATCAAGAAGGATTAAAAATTACGGCCGACATGTACACGTACACTGCTGGAGCCACCGGACTCGATGCTGCCATGCCACCTTGGTTGCAGGAGGGAGGTATCAACGAATGGATCAAACGAATGAAAGATCCGGCCATGCGCAAGAAGGCATTGCAAGAAATGCGCACGCCTACCGACAAGTGGGAAAACCTGATGATGTTGGCGGGTGACTTTAATAAGGTATTGCTGATGGGTTTTACGAATGATTCATTGCGAAAAAATTATACTGGCAAAACGCTGGGGGAAGTAGCAAGAATTTATGGCAAGTCGCCAGAGGAGACGGCTATGGATTTGGTAATTACCGATGGCACACGAGTTGGAACGGCCTACTTTTTGATGACCGAAGAAAATGTGATGCAACAAATTCAATTACCGTATGTTAGTTTCGGATCAGATGCAGAATCGTCTACCGCGGCCGGAAATTTCTTGAAGACACCTACACATCCGCGTGCCTATGGGAATTTCTCACGGTTGTTGGGAAAATATGTCCGCGAAGAAAAAGTAATTTCTCTGGAGGAAGCCATCCGCAGGCTTACCTTGTTGCCTGCTACCAATTTGAAAATAAAAAAACGGGGCATGTTGGCACCCGGCTATTTTGCCGACCTTGCAATCTTCGATGCATCGAAAATTGCAGACCATGCTACTTTTGAGAATCCACATCAATACAGCACGGGGATGGTTCATGTGTTTGTCAATGGTGTGCAGGTATTGGCGGATGGCGAACATACGAATGCAAAACCCGGACGAATTGTAAGAGGACCGGGATGGACGAAGAAGTAGGCTTTACTTAAGAATTTTCCAAGGCCCATACTTGTGTTGCGTTTCACTCACTGAATCTGTGTAGGGACCGAATGGATGATCAAATGGTTTTGTCGTGAGCTTCGGCCAGTCGCCTGCAAAATCTTTTCTCGGGCGAGGCATCGTAATTACATACGCAGCAATGTCCCACGCTTCCTCTTCTGTCAATAGCGGTTGATCGTAGGTGGCACCTTGCGGCATGTTGGCACGAATGTATTTGGCAAAGTTTGAAATGCGATACAACCCTGCGCCTGTATTGAAACTGTGATCGCCTGCCACCGGAGGAAAGCTATAACTTCCTCCACGGCTGGTCGGCATTCCTTGGCCTTTTTTTTGATGGCACACCAGGCACTTTTGTTCGTATAAAAGTTTTCCTTTTACGGTATCGGCTGCGCGATTGAGAAATGGTAATTCAACAAATCCAGAACCGGCAGATCGGAAGAGC